>CAZJJR010000073.1:0-14388 GCA_964546365.1 uncultured bacterium
ACTGAACTATTTTTTGCTGTTAGCGATTTAAAATACACGATTTTGCGACCTTGCGGTTTTATGCAGGGATTAATCGGTCAGTATGCCGTTCCCATCCTAGAAAAACAATCAGTTTGGGTGACGAGCAAAACTGCACCAGTCGCCTACATGGATACCCAAGACATCGCCAAATTTGCCGTTCGCGCCCTTTCAGTCCCCGAAACCGAAAAGCGTACTTTTCCCGTCGTAGGAACCCGTGCTTGGACTGGAGATGAAATCATTAGCTTATGTGAAAGATTATCCGGACAAGAAGCAAAGGTAACCCGCCTACCCTTGGGCTTGTTGCGTAGCGTTCGTCAAGTCGCCTTGTTTTTCCAATGGGGCTGGAACTTAGCCGATCGACTGGCTTTTGCAGAAGTGCTGGCTTCCGATCGTCCCCTAGATGCTTCAATGGAAGAAGTCTATACTATTTTTGGATTAGACAAACAAGAAACTACTACCTTAGAAGGGTATCTGCAAGATTATTTCAGTCGAATTTTGAAAAAACTCAAAGAATTAGATTATGAACGGTCTAAAACCAAAAACCAATCCAAGAAAAAATCCTTAAGATTTTAAACTCTTTTTTCTTCTTTTTTCTATAAACTGAAAACATTTAACCAGAAGCTGGACTTCTTTTCGTGCCGAAAGCTGGGATTATTTACAACGACGTTAAACCTGTAGCTTGTCGCGTTGCTGGCGAGTTAAAAAATCAACTGACAACGGCAGGCTGGGATGTGTGCCTCACGACAGGTAGTGGTGGCATACTTGGCTATGCCAGCCCTGACAGCCCGGTTTGCCACACTCCAATCGAGCGTTTAGCACCTCCGGGTTTTGATGAAGAAATGTCTTTTGCAGTGGTGCTGGGGGGAGACGGCACGGTTCTAGCCGGATTTCGTTTAGTAGCGCCCTGTGGCATTCCCTTGCTGACCGTAAATACCGGTCACATGGGATTTTTGACAGAAACTTACGTCAATCAATTGCCGCACGCGATCGAAAAAGTAGTGGCGGGAGAGTACGAACTAGAAGAGCGCACCATGCTCACCGTCCGAGTACTTCGCGACAACAACGTACTCTGGGAAGCCCTTTGTCTCAATGAAATGGTCATTCACCGGGAACCCCTCACCAGTATGTGCCATTTTGAAGTTCAGGTGGGCAGACACGCCGTAGTTGATATTGCCGCAGATGGCGTGATTCTTTCTACTCCCACCGGTTCGACGGCTTATGCTTTGAGTGCTGGTGGCCCAGTAATTACCCCTGGAGTACAAGTATTGCAGCTAGTGCCGATCTGTCCTCATTCGATGGCTTCCCGCGCCTTAGTATTTGCCAATAGCGATCCGGTGACTATTTCGCCAGTTAACCGGGAACGGTTGGTAATGGTGGTAGACGGTAATGCCGGGTGTTATGTTTTGCCAACCGATCGCGTTTATGTCGAGCGATCGCCCCATCGCGCCCGCTTCATCCGCCTACAACCTCCCGAATTTTTCCGCATTCTCCGCGAAAAATTAGGTTGGGGTCTACCTCACGTCGCCAAACCTACATCCGTAGAACTACCCTGAAAAATTATTTCGATCGCGAAAAAGGGAGATGGAAGGATGGGAAGATGAGGAGAAAAATTTTGAGTTTTGAGCTTAAATTCATCCTTCATACTTCATCCTTTCTTTCCCTTTCCTTTTTAACCAAAACATTATATGAAACGAAGAATATGGATTTTATTAATAAGTGCGGTTTGCAGTTTCTGCTTTGTCATAGCAACACGAGCGCAACAGCCACCGCTCAATGTAAATCCAGTAGGCATCGTACTCATCAGACCAGATAGCAACGGGCGATTTTCCCCGATCGGTTCTGGTGTATATTTAGGTGAAGGAATTGCTCTCACCAACTGGCACATAGCAACCAATGCAGCCGTTTTGATTTTACAAGGAATTGATTTCAAAACTGAAGATCAATTACTCAGATATCAATTTGGCGATCGGAAAAATTCGCAAATTAATAACTGGGTTTGTTTGGCAGAACCAAATCAAAATCCCAATGCTAAACCTGAAGAACAAATATATAAAATTAGCGCTACTAACACCGGGAAATGTATTCCTTATAACTTAACTCAATGGCAGGCTTTTCGACCATCGCCAATCAATGCTTCGCCCCAAATACCCGAACTACCGCTCGAAGAATTACTATTTCTAGACCGCGACCTAGAAGTAGCAGTTGTTAAACTCGATCCTCAAAAATTTGATGCGATCGAAGTTTCGCCACCCTGCCTAGAAAGAGAACCGATTAAGCCAGGTGAAAAATTAACCATTCAAAGTCATGCCTACGGTCGTTATCCGGCAGTAACCGTTTCCGCCACCGTAAAAGATGAAAAACCCGAACTACGTCTCGATCCCGATCCTCGCGTTCCTGCCAACAATCGCTATGCAGCGATGACTGTAATTGCCACTCTCCCACCTGGAAAAGGTAACTTAGTTGGCCCGGGCTCATCGGGAGGGCCCGTGTTTAACCAAGATGGCAAACTAGTAGGACTAGTATGGACGGGCGTAGATTTACCAAACGGGACGAAAGAAGTATGGATTACCCCTACATCAGTTTGGTTACCCCAACTACAAAAAGCACAAATACCAGATCCAGATTTAGAAAAAGTTCTCGATACCGCTTGTCCGGCCAAAATTTAGATTTTTTAGAGCGCTTTAGAATGGGACGTGATAAAAAATAGGGAAGAAAATTTTTATCACGTATTCTTGCTTATTTAAGCCCTAACCTGTTCCGTCTATGACCGAAAAAAAAGGGTTTCAAGCCTCCCTTTTCAAGGGGAATCATCAAAGAAATTTTCGCTTATTTCAAGCTCCGCCCGATCGTTGCCCAGCCAATCTAAAATCTAAAATCTAAAATCTAAAATCGAATGACTACAACCTTCTCCAATCAAACTCCCTGTGTTTTAGTGGTTGAAACCGATGAAGCCTTGGCGCAGCAGGTTAGTCTTGATTTAAAAGAATCTGGCTATGATGCAGCGATCGCATATGACGCGACTACGGGTTTGCAGCAAGCTCAGAAAATCGAGCCAGCTTTAATCGTGATCGATCGAATGCTAGCGGGAGAGTCCGGACTGAGCTTATGCCAAAACATCAGACGTGCAGGTAATCGCGCCCCAGTATTATTAATGATGGCTCGCGATACCGTAGATGACCGAGCGGCTTGTCTGGAAGCTGGTGCGGATGACTATTTCCTCAAGCCTTATCGTGCGGAAACGTTCTTAAAATTAGTACGTCTGTATCTCCAACCAGACAAAGAAGGCTCCGAACAGTTACGCTTTGGGGATTTAGCTTTGGATCTGGCTACTCGCAGGGCTATTCGCAACGGACGGGCGATCGACCTCACGATGAAAGAATACGAACTGCTCAAGTATTTGATGGAACATCCCCGCGAAGTCTTAACTCGCGAACAAATTCTCGAAAATGTTTGGGGTGATGACTTTATGGGAGAATCCAACGTAATAGAGGTGTATATTCGATATTTACGGCTGAAAATAGAAGATGAAGGGGAAAAGCGCTTGATTCAAACGGTGCGGGGTGTGGGATACGTTCTGCGCGAAGCATAAGGCGATCGTTTTTAGCTGTCAGGAGTCAGGAGTCAGGAGTCAGAATTCTCCGAGTCGGAAGTCACAAATTTCCCTTTCCCCTAGCCCCTATAAGAACCTTTCACGAATTGAGAAATAGGAGTTACCAGTCAGTGATTTTGCCTGCAAAGTTTTTATCGCTAATAGTTTTGGGATTTTGGCTGATGGGTTGTTCTTCCCCGATATCGGCTACTTCTTCCTCTGATTCGCCTACTGTTTCAAATACAGCAACTATATATAGTAAAGAGTCGCAGACAAACTTAGGTCAAATGCTACCTGTTTCAGCCAGAGCTAATATGGGAAGTTCGCTCATCGAGTTGGAAGTTACTCGCACCCCTGACGAACAGGCTTTGGGTTTAATGTATCGTACTAGTTTGCCAGATAATCGGGGAATGCTATTTGAGTTTGAACCCGCCAGACCTGTAAGTTTTTGGATGAAAAATGTCAAAATTCCCCTAGATATGGTATTTTTGCGGGAGGGTACGATTAGAGCGATCGCAGCTAGCGTTCCTCCTTGTGAGACGGAGCGCTGTCCCAGTTATGGCCCCAATACCCCGATCGACCAAGTAATTGAGTTAAGGGGTGGCAGAGCCGCCGAACTGAAGTTAAAAGTCGGCCAAAAAGTAAAAATCGAGTTTTTGTCAACCGGTACAACTGCTCCTAGCGAACGGTAACTGAAAAATCGGCTTTTGCGATCGTCTGTCAATACCTTTTTAGGTTAACACTCTCCTTTTTGTTAAGAAAGTTATCAAAATTGCTCAAGAGTGTTAATATTAGTATCTATCTAGATAAATAAGTTTCAGAGTTTGCTAGGCTATCTTGACACCTGCAATTTCTACATAAGGTTGTTTCTCAAAGCTGGGAACTGTACAGGTAACTTGCTTGCTGGAACTACCAGCAGTGAAACTGTATAAGGTGTTGAGTACCAGACTCTCTTCTATCTGTCAGCAAAATTGGCATTATAAATTTTAGGAGCGTGCTGCCAAACTTAGCTGTATTCCTAGTAATGCCAAAATTTCTAGGTGTGAGGCATAAGTAAAAGTTTAACCAGATCCGGCAAAAAGCCCTTTACTATACGAAGGTTAGTAGGAAGGTAAATTGCTGAGTGATGAAGAATGAGGCATAACTATCGCGAAGTTTAGTTGAGCTATTTGACATTCTTCCCCGTTAGAGAGGTGGAGTTAATCAAAGCGCTGAGGAATAGAGGAGAATTAGCTAAAAATACCTAACTTAGAGACCCTTCAAGCAGGTTATTCTGAGTTGTGGTATTAGAAAAAGCTGCTGGTTTGGCGCGGAAAAACTTGTACTGCTCGGCTTCCGATTTGATGCGATGTCAAATCCAACCGCCCGTGTTGGATTTAGGTCACTCGGCAGCAGGGAAGTATTAAGTATTGCGATCGCCATCTGAAAATTAATCCCCTTTTGGTTATGTAACAAAAGAGGTAGAAACAGCGGCAATAGGACAGTCTAAACACTGTCTGTTGACTGATTAAAATCAGTTTTACATATTACAAAATGGTGTCTTATAGAGGAGGTGAAGTGGAAATGGCACCTGCGACTTACACGCGGTTGATTCGTTTTTTAGAAGAAGAATTAGCAATTTCTGCTGATTGTATTTCGATCGCATTAAAGCACAGGGAGCAAGACCCAGGCCCGTTACCAATGATTCTTTGGCAATACGGTTTGGTAACGCTAGAACAACTAGATCGCATTTTTGACTGGCTGGAAACAGCTTAAGATATAACCCTGATGATCGAGGAGCGGACATTGATGTCAGAACGATTATGTCCCTGTTCAAGAACGGCATGGGTGCGTTTCTTTGAGTTCCTTATATTTCAATTCCAACAAAAAAAGCGAGTTAATTATTAACTCGCTTTTTTAATGTGGCTGCTCAATTTTAAATGATTAATTTTTAGATTCAAAAATTAACTGTGGTGACTGATTCCCTGGCTTGCGAGTCCGCAATGATTAGTTATTTTTGATACAATTAATTTTCGGTAAGTTGAGAAATATAACAAACGAAAACGCCAATATAATTAACTTAGTCATATATTAAAGTAAGTTGCTAGTTATAGAGCTTGGGTAGTTATTATTTAGTGGGATAATAGGATAATGCAAAACTTCTCCCTCATTACTTACTTCTAGTCCCTAGCCTCTAACCCCTAAGAAGCCTCAATATTCATCGCTGGCAACTAGAAGTAATTAAACGCAGGAATATTCAATTAAAAGCAATTTTGCTGATAGCGATTTGGTTAAAATAATATAGATTATGACTTGGCAACTATCCTCTCTAAAATTCCGAACTTTTTCCATTGCTTTAACTATCCAATTTTTTACCATTATTCCCTTACTAACCCAGGCGGAGACTTCAGTGAATCAGTTACCGGCAAACATTTGGGAAATCGGTGAAGCAGGAGGCTATATTCCTCCTGACGATATAGGTTCCCCAAAAAGAAAAGAATCGGGGTCAACTCGTAACCCAACCATGTGTTCTGTCGATAAACCGCTTCCCAGCCAACCTTTAACTGCCTTAGTACCAAAAAATACGGACACCGGAGTAACAGTACTAGACCGTCCGACTTTTTTTGCTTATATTCCAGAAACTTCTGCAACAACAGTTACTTTTGTCTTACAAGATTTAGATTATAAAGACATTTACCGGACAACTTTTCCGATTCCTAAAACACCTGGTATTGTCAGTTTTAAACTACCCGATCGCGCACCAGCCTTAGAAATTGGTAAGACGTATCGTTGGACATTAGCGGTGATTTGTCCGCCCAAAAGCGACGATTCTAGAGAAGAACCGGGCGTTTATGCAAATATTTGGCGAACTCAATTGCGCCAGCCAGTTGCCAACGAATTACAAAAATTACCAATTCGCGATCGAGCTAAACTATATCGTCAGTCTAAAGTTTGGCATGAAGCAGTAAGTACCCTAGCAGAACTGCGCCAAAATAACTCTAGCGATTCCCAATTAGTTGCCGAGTGGAAAGAATTATTAAATTCGGCTGGATTGAGTGAATTAGCTGACGTTCCTTTAGTTATCGATTGAACAAAATTTACACCGAACAAAGGCTGATGGCATCATCAAAAGAAAGGCGAGAGAAAATTTCATAAATTATTTAGCATTACTATCTAGATAACCATAGTAAAAAGTTAAAATCAGAAATAAAAATGACTAATTAAATTATGAAAATACGTCATTTTAAATTTTGGGTTAATCTAGCATCCACTCTCTTTTTCTTACTTATTAGTAAAATTTCTGTCGCTCAAATAGTTCCGGATACTACATTAACCATCAATTCAAGGGTAACTCCCCAAGGCAACATCAGCCCGATCGAAGGAGGAACTCAAGTCGGAAATAATCTCTTTCACAGTTTTCAAGAATTTTCGATTCCTACAGACCATACTGCCTTTTTTAATAACGCTCTAGATATTCAAAATATTATTAGCCGCGTTACTGGTAATTCTGCTTCTTATATCGATGGGTTGATTCGCGCTAACGGTACGGCTAACTTATTCTTGTTGAACCCCAACGGCATAGCTTTTGGCCCTAATGCTCAATTGAATATCGGTGGTTCATTTTTAGCCAGTACTGCTAACAGTATGAAATTTGCTGATGGAACTCAATTTAATGCTAAATCGGAACAAACCGCACCTTTATTAACAGTCAGCGTCCCTGTTGGTTTGCAATTTAGCTCTAATTCTCAACCAATTAGCGTACAACAATCTAATCTTCAAGTTTTACCGGGAAAAAGCTTGGCGTTAGTTGGTGGCGAACTCAACTTAATTGGTAGCAATTTAACCGCAGAACGAGGAAGAATCTATTTAGCATCATTAATTAGCGGTGAATGGTCGTTGGTGGATCGTCAAATAGCGATCGCAAATCAGTATGCCGATATTCGATTATCCCAACAAGCTGTTGTTGATGCCAGCGGTGCAGGTGGTGGAAACATTCAGGTGCAGGGTAGGCAAATAAGTTTGAAAGATGGGTCGCAAATTAAAGCTAATACCTTGGGAGGAGAGGCGGGAGGTAACCTCAGCGTTAATGCTACCGAGTCAGTAGAGGTAATTGGTAGGTTAGCTGATGGAACTCCTAGCGCTTTAAAAGCAAGAGTAGAATCAGGTGCAACCGGTACTGGTGGTAATGTCAATATTGTTACTCGACGCTTGCGGGTAGAAGGGGGAGCGAGAGTGGCAGCGTCTTCCTTAAGCGAAACGGGAGCAAATGCGGGAAATATCAGCGTCCATGCTACCGATGCAGTGGAATTAATCGGAGTGGGGAGTTTCTTGCAAGGAGAACAAACCGTAGTGCAACCGAGTGCTTTATCTACCCAGACTTACGGTTTGGGAAATGCTGGCAACTTGGATATCGTAACTGGGAGATTAATTGCTGAAGATGGGGGGCAGGTATCATCGGAGACTTTCGGTGCTGGTCAGGCGGGAGATGTGAGAGTAAGCGCCGAGTCTGTAGAGTTGAATCGGAGGTCAGCAAACGGAACGGTTCCCAGTGCCATATTTGCGAGAGTGCGAGAAGGGGGTACTGGTAGTGCGGGTAATGTGTTTATTCAAACAGGACGCTTATCTGTGAATGGAGGCGCAAAGGTAGCAGCTTCTTCCTTAAGCGAAACGGGAGCAAGTGCGGGAAATATAAGCGTTCAAGCTAGCGATGTTGTGGAATTAATTGGTGTAGGAAATGTTTTGCAAGGGGAACAAACCGTAGTACAACCGAGTGCGTTGTCTACCCAGACTTATGGTGTGGGAAATGCTGGCAAGTTGGATATTACAGCTAGAAGATTAATCGCGCGAGATGGGGGACAGGTATCATCGGAGACTTTTGCTGGTGGTGATGCGGGTGATGTTACCGTTGGCGCTTCTCAAATTGAGTTAAATGGTAGGTCACCTGATGGTAGCGTTCCTAGCGCGTTATTGGCGAGGGTGCGAGAAGGGGCGACTGGAAATGCTGGAAATATGGCGATCGATAGCGATCGCGTAATTTTAACTAACGGTGCGAGAGTCGCCACCGCTTCTTTAGGAGAAGGAAATGCGGGAAACTTGAGTATTCAAGCTACCGATACAGTGGAAGTAAAAGGGGTGGGAAGAAATCCCAATGGCGATCCCAATCCTACTCAAATATCTGTTTTATCGACAGGCAGTGGCAAGGGAGGTTCTTTAAATATTCAAACTAGCAGATTAATTGCTGAAAATGGCGGTCAAGTTTCTGCTTCTGCTGGTGGAATTGGGGATGGGGGAACTTTAGATGTTAATGCTGATGAAGTTAGCTTAATTGGTCGATCGCCTGATGGTAGATTTCCCAGTGGATTACTCGCGAGGGTGGAATCAGGCGCTACAGGTAATGCCAAAGATTTACGTTTGCAAACCCGACGATTGCTACTACAAGATGGCGCGAGAGTGGCAGCCGCTTCGTTAGGGCAAGGAAATGCGGGAAATTTAACTATTCAAGCTACTGATTCGGTGGAAATAACTGGATTTGGTACTAACCCAGATGGTAGCCCCAATCCTACCCAATTGTCTGCTTTGTCTACGGGAACTGGCAATGCAGGCACTTTGACAATTGAAACAAATCGATTGACGGTGGGAAATGCTGCACAAGCGATCGTCAGTAGTAGCGGTACGGGAAATCCTGGTAACCTACGAGTAGAAGCGCCGATCGTTCAACTCGATCGCGGCGCATTGCAAGCAGAGTCAGCTACGGGTAGGGGTGGAAATATTAGTTTATCGCGATCGCGCAACGTGCAACTCCGTAACCAAAGTATCATATCTGCTGACTCAGGGCCGGGTGGAAGCGAAGGGGATATCAATATTAATACGGAAACAATTGTTTTGCTGGAAGGTAGCAGAATTATCACCGATGCAGAAGCTCCCCAAGGGGGTAGTAATATTAGAATTCAAGCTCCCAATAATTCTAGATTAGCCGTTTTTACTTCTAGTGATAGTATCATTCGCGCTCGTGGAGAAGTGACGGTGGAAGGTGAAGTGGAAGTTCAACCGCCGGATCTCCCGCAAGTAGAAGTAATCGATGCTACTCAATTGGTGGCGCAAGCTTGTCCCGCTGAAAATCAAGGGAATTCTTTTTACGTAACTGGTCGAGGCGGTTTACCTCCCAGCCCTGATGATACATTGAATGGCGATCTGTTTTGGGAAGATTTGCGAATTGGGGAACAAGGAAGATCGCGATCGATCTCTAATTCTCCATTACCTAAACCGAATTCTCATTCTCAAATTATAGAAGCTCAAGGTTGGACTATTGGGACTAAAGGGGAAGTAATACTAACAGCTAAAGCGTCTGAGGTTACGCCTCATCAAGGGAGGTTAATTCCTTCTGGTTGTCAGAAAAATTAATGTTGAGTTTGGGGGTTAAAAAACCACAGATATCCACAGATAAACACAGATGTAGGCGTAGCCTTCCCGCAGGGTACACAGATGGAATGCTAAGTTGATACGAGCGTGCTTTTGATGGCATTTATTAAAAATCAAAAGGGATATGATAAAGTACATTAAGCGATATGCCAGCTTATTTTTAAGCGTTGCACTATTAGTTATATTGTTTAATGCTTTGTGGACGGTTCCGAGCATTTCTCAGGAAAATTTTGCTTCTGATAATTTAGCTAATAGTTTAAATGTAAAGCAGCGACAAAATGAAGATAAATCTTCCGATAATGGTCAAGTTTTATTAGAGAAAGGTAAATTTTTTTACGAAGCAGAGCAGTTTTCAGATGCTTTAAAAGTTTGGCAAGAAGCGGAAAAATATTTTGCCAGTCGAGCAGACTTACTAAATCAAGCTTTAACTCTCAATTTCATTTCATTAGCACAACAGAAACTAGGGAATTGGTCAGAAGCAGAAAGCGCGATCGCATCTAGCGTAAGTTTACTTTACAAAACAGCTATTACCGGACAAAGGCGATGGTCAATTCTCGCCAATGCTTTTAACACTCAAGGTCGCTTGCAGTTATCAACAGGACAACTAGAAGCAGCTTTAACTAGTTTACAACAAGCTACTGCGGCATATCAAAAAGCGGGAGATGAAGAAGGCAGAATTGGCAGTTTGCTTAACCAAGCTCAAGCAATGCAGAGTTTGGGTTTATACATTAGAGCAAATAAAACTTTAATTGAAGGCTTTAAATTGGATGGCTCTGCGTTGGAATATTCTAATAAGTTAGCAGAAATCTTAAAGCAAATTCAAAAACAACCCGATTCTCCATTAAAAGCTACCAGATTACTAGCGATTGGGAATGGCTTATATTTAGTAGGAGATTTAGAAAATTCACAAAAAATTGTAGGAGAAAGTTTAATTATCGCTCAACGATTAAATTCAACTAGTATTATCGGCGAAGCTTATCTAAATTTGGGAAATATTAATCTATCCTTGGCCGCAAGGATAGAGAACTTAGGAGAAAATATCGAAGTAAATAAAGAATTTAACCAAGCTAGACAAGCAGCTTTAAAATATTATTGGCAAGCCGCTGAGATATCTAATGTAAGAAATACGCGGTTGCAAGCACGACTGAATTTATTGAATTTACTCATTGCCATTAAACAAGTTTCAGAAGCAGAAAAGTTATTAACGCCTATTCAATCAGATATTAAACAATTACCTCCTACTCGCTCTCGAATTATTTCTCAAATCAATTTTTCTAAAGCTTTGATGAAAATGTCATCGCTAGAAAATGGTGAGTTAAGCGATCGAACTTATCAAATCACAAAAGAGATTGCTAAAATTTTAGCTAATTCCGTGCAAGAAGCTAAAAGCTTGGGAGACAAAAAAGCCGAATCTTTTGCACTTGGTAATTTGGCTGAATTATACGAAAAAAATCAACAATTCAGCAATGCAGAAGAACTTACTAAACAAGCTCTTATTATAGCACAATCAATCAATGCACCGGATATTACTTATCGATGGCAATGGCAATTAGGAAGGTTATTAAAAGCACAAGGAAAGTTAGAAAGCGCGATCGCACCTTATATCGAAGCAGTCAATACTTTACAATCTCTCCGCAGCGATTTAGCAGCAATTAATCCCGATATTCAGTTTTCTTTTCGGGATAGCGTAGAACCTGTTTATCGTCAATTTGTAGATTTGTTATTAAAAAGTATAAAGCAACCAGAAAGCGCTCGACAAAAACAAAATCGATTAGTACAAGCTCGGAAAACGATCGAATCTTTGCAATTAGCCGAATTAGATAACTTTTTCCGGGAAGCTTGTTTAGATGCACAACCAAAACAAATCGACCAAATCGATCGAAAAGCCGCCGTAATTTATCCAGTAATTTTACCAGATAGACTAGAAATAATCCTCACCTTACCCGATCGCTCGTTAAGTAATTACACTATTTATATTAACCAAATTCAAGTTGAAAGCACTATTAACCAACTCAGGCAAGATTTAGCGATTCGTCACGCCAATCAACAAGAAAGATTGCGTCTCTCTCAACAAGTTTATGATTGGTTAATTAAACCAATTGAGGCAGAATTAAAAAGTAGTAGCGTGCAAACTTTAGTGTTTGTACTGGATGGTGCTTTACGCAATATTCCGATGGCTGCTCTTTACAATGGCGAACAATATTTAATCGAACAATATAGTATTGCGATCGCACCTGGGTTACAATTACTTAAACCTCAACCCTTAACAAGAGTAAACTTAAGAGCATTAGCAGGCGGAGTAAGCGAATCCCGTCAGGGATTTTCTCCCTTACCGGGAGTAAAAAAAGAATTAGAAGAAATCAATGTAATCGTACCCGGTACGAGGCTTCTCAACCAGCAGTTTACTACTACTACTCTAGAAAATGAAGTTAAACAAATTCCTTTCCCCGTAGTTCATTTAGCAACTCACGGACAATTTAGCTCTCAGTTAGAAAACACTTTTATTTTGGCTTGGGATCGAGAAATAAACGTTAAACAATTAGATGAACTACTCAGCAATAGAAATCCCAATGAATTAGATCCGATTGAATTGCTTGTTCTGAGTGCTTGCGAAACAGCAACAGGCGACAAAAGAGCCGCTTTAGGACTAGCTGGAGTAGCAGTTAAAGCCGGTGCGAGAAGTACTTTGGCAACTTTATGGAAAGTGAGCGATGATTCTACAGCCGCTTTAATGACTGAGTTTTACAAACAATTAGCAAATAAACAGATAACTAAAGCTGAGGCGCTTCGTCTAGCTCAATTAAATCTGTTAAAAGATCGCAGTTACCGGATTCCCTATTTTTGGGCTCCTTATGTTTTGGTGGGTAATTGGCTGTGATTTGGGAAGGATAAAGTCTGAAGGATGAAGGATGAATTCAGGAGTCAGAATTCTGAATTCTGAATACAAAGCAACTATTCTCTGTCCCTTTCCCTTTCCCACTCACCCTTGATGAAGGGGAAATGAGTCTGAATGAGATTCTGGATCGATGTTTTTTCCATTAGGTAATTCTCCGGTTGGAGAACTTACATGATTGATCGACCAAAAATAATCGGTAGGCAAATTTCCTCTTTGACAAAGTTCTTCAACTTGCTTTTGCAGAGCAACGGCTTTCCGCATAGCTATAATTAATTGCTGAACTTTGTCGTTTAATTCTGGCTTTTGAGATACTGCCAATCTTGTTTTCCTTTCTAGCAACTGAAGGATCAGTTCGTAGTGAATGGGAGAGGGAAGAGGAATTGGCTCCATGAACGCAAATTACCCTTAAGTTTAGTAATACTTGCTAATTACGAAATAGTAAAAAGCGAAAAAATTATTTAGTTTTATGTTGCCAACAGCTATTAGCTGTTGGCAATTAGCTATTAGCTTTCTTATTTTAGTTCGGTACTAGCGAACAATGACTCGATCGCTTTTCCGGGATCGGGTTGTTTGACTAGTGACTCACCGATCAGTACCGCACCTGCACCCGCCTCTACTACCAAACGGAGATCTTCTGGAGTATGTAACCCCGATTCGCTAACTACTAAGATGTTGCGATCTCGTAGTTGGTGTCCTCGTTCGGCTAAAATCTGGCAGGTTGTTTGCAAATCCACTGAAAAATTTTTCAGGTTGCGATTGTTGATACCAACCAGAGTAACTTGTTCCAAGGCTAACACCCGGTCTAGTTCTTCTCTGGTATGTACTTCAATCAGCGCTGCCATTTTTAGGGCTGTGGCAATTTTAACAAAGTACTGCAAATCTTGGTCTGAAAGTATGGCAGCGATCAGCAGGACGGCATCGGCTCCTTTTGCGCGAGCCATATAGATTTGGTACGGATAAATGACAAATTCTTTACACAGCAGGGGTAAGTCAACAGCCGCACGGATTTTTTCTAAGTTTTCAAAACTACCTTGAAAAAATTTGGTATCCGTGAGAACCGAGAGACAGGTAGCGCCGCTTTGTTGGTAAGTTTGCGCGATCGCAACCGGATCGAAATCGGCTCGAATCACTCCTTTACTGGGAGATGCCTTTTTTACTTCCGCAATTAAGGCTGGTTTTGTCTTGCCTTCCCGTAAAGCTGCCACAAAATCGCGGGGCGCTGGCATTTCGGCGATTTGACGCTGCAACTGCGCCAATGGCAGGCGTTCCCGCATTTGGTTAACTTCGGTTTCTTTATACCAGACTATTTCTTCCAGAATATTCTGCGGGGCGCTATCTGGCATGGCAACTTGATAGCGCAATTCCTGAACGGCTACTGCGGGATTGGGGGGACGGCGGCGGATTTGCATTTTTATGAAGAGATGGACGATGGGAGGATGAGGGGCTAGGGGCTAGGGGCTAGGGGCTAGGGAAGAGGGAACAG
>CAZJJR010000073.1:14435-23472 GCA_964546365.1 uncultured bacterium
CTGAATTCTGAATTCTGACTTCATCCTTCACACTTTATCCTTTAGACTTTAGCTCCTTCGGTTGCTCGTTTGTAGGCTTCGTCGAGGACTTCGGATAAGGTGGGGTGTGCGTGTACTAAGAATGCTAGTTGATGAACTGATTGTCTGGCTGCGATCGCATTTGATGCTTCGTGAATTAGATCGGAAGCGTGCAAACCGATGATGTGAACGCCGAGGATTTCCCCCGTATCTTTTCGGTAAACCACTTTGGCGATACCGTCGGCTTCTCCTTCTACGATCGCTTTGGAATTACCCTTAAAGTAGCTTCTCACCGATGCCACTTCAAACCCTTCAGCTTGTCCTAATTCCTTCGCTGCTGCTTCTGTCATTCCCACAAAACTAATTTCCGGGTGAGTGAAAGCGGCGGCTGGGATACTGCGATAATCGACGGTACGCGATCGACCGCAGATATTTTCTACCGTAGCAATTCCTTGAGCCGAAGCAGCGTGAGCTAACATCATTTTCCCGGTAGCATCCCCAATTGCCCATAAGTGAGGCACTACTTCCCCACCAGAAAGGACAGCCAAATTATCATTTACTGGAATAAAGCCTCGTTTATCTGTTTGAGCGCCGACAGATTCCAAACCTAAATTTTTAGTATAGGGAATCCGACCGGTTGCTACCAAACAAGCATCGACTTCCAAAACATCGATCGCTTCTTTGGTTTTGGCATCTGCCAATTCGATTACCACCGGAGAACCGGGAGTTACCTTACTTGCCAATACTCCCACTTTAGTTTCGATATCGCGGGGAGTAATCAGAATTCTTTCCGCGATTTTGGCAATATCTCGATCGAATCCCGGCATTAATTCCGGTAGCGCTTCAATTATGGTGATTTCGCTACCCAATGCCGAGTAAATATCCGAAAACTCCAAACCGATATAGCCGCTACCGATAATTGCCACCCAGGAAGGCAACGATTCCAGCTTGATGGCGTCATCGCTGGTAAATACTGTTTTCCCGTCGATGGTAATTCCGGGAGGTACCCAAGGCACCGAACCAGGGGCCAAAATAATATCCTTAGCCGTAATCGTTTTTTCTCCTGCATCTGTGGTGATGGAGATTTTTTGCTGTCCGGCTAATTTGCCCCAACCTTGGATGATATCTACGTTCAAGCGTTTGAGGCTGTTTGTCAAATCGCCCCGCAGTTTGCTAACGATGTTGTCGGCGTGGTTAGCAATTGCTTGGCGATCGAATTCTACGCCGCCTACTTGAATGCCCAATGCTTTCAAATGGTGGGCATTGCGTAATTCTCGCACGCGCCCGGAAGCTGCTAGCAGGGCTTTTGAGGGAATACAGCCGCGATTGACGCAGGTTCCCCCCATTACGCCTGCTTCGATGATTGCTGTTTTCAAGCCGCAGCTAACCGCATGGAGGGCAGCACCATGTCCGCCCACTCCAGCGCCTACGATCGCGATGTCGTAATCAAATCCCTGACTCACTCAACTTCTCCTGGTGCTAAAGCCCTTATTAATTTTCAACCCATAGGTTGATTTAGACAACTTTTTCGATCGCGATGAGATCGTTCACTTATTATTGGGCATATTGAATAGGAAATCATTTAAGTATCGGTAGTAGCCTACTTTATATACAGCCGCCATTTGGGAGTGAAATCATGGATCAGCGCAAGCAAAATCTGCGTCGTGAGGCTGCAAAAGCTTTTATGGCGTCCCTTAATGAGTTACAGGATGTCTTTACATCCGATGCAGAGCAGACTTCTGAGGCTACTGCTAATCACCAAACTGCTTCTGTACCATCCCCGGAAAAAAGTCGGAATAGTATTCTAGATGATTTCGAGCAAGCAGCAAAGGATATTGAGGCTTTGATGCAAGCGCAAGAAGGGTAAGTTGGAAAGGGACAGAGAATAGTTGTTTTTTATTCTGAATTCTGACTCCTGAATTCTGACTTCATCCTTCAGACTTTTTTTGCCGTTGTGCTTCGTACAAGATGACGGCAGCTGCGATCGCGACGTTTAATGATTCTACTCCCGGACTCAAGGGAATTTTTACTTGCTGGTCTGCTAAAGCTAAGGCATCTGCCGATAATCCGGCTCCTTCATTGCCAAGTAAAATCAAACTTGGCTGTTTTAAGTCTAGTTCCCAATATGTCAATTTGGCATCAGGCACGGTTGCGATCGCTTGCATCCCACCCGCCTGACAGTTTTTAATTAATTTTTTGATATCGGGAGTCACTCCCATCGGTAACCGAAACCACTGTCCTGCTGAGGCTCTCAATACTTTTGGGTGATCTAAATCTACGCTATCAGCACTTACCCACAATCCAGCAGCACCAGCCGCCGCCGCCGTGCGGATGACGGTACCTAAATTACCGGGGTCTTGAATGGTTTCTAAGCCTAGCAGCAATCCAGTTTTGGGGATGGGTGGAGTCGGGATATTTTCTCTAGCTGCTATGGCAACTACTCCATCGGGGTTAACTGTAGTTGCGATCGCTTTCAAAACTTCCGGACTAACTAATTCCTGCCTTTGAGAACGTCTACCAGCTTCCTGCCAAAGTTCTGGATGACGTTCCTGCCAAGTGGGAGTACAACAAATTGTTGTTAAGGGATAATCTACCGCACAAGCTTCCATCAGCAGGTGAGTCCCTTCCAACAAAAACAATTGCTGTTGGTGTCGCTCTTTCGCTTGATGCAGTTTGCGAATTTGCTTTACCAGTGGATTTTGAAGACTGGTTAACATGAGATAAAGAAGAATTCAGAAGTCAGAATTCAGGAGTCAGAATTCAGAATGTTGCTTTGTAAGGTGTGAAAGGCTAACCACTCATTCAAGACGTACCAGAATTAATGTGTTGATCTATCTGCCAGCGGTAAACTAATCATTTTGAATTCTGGCTTCTGGCTCGGAGAATTCTTTTTCCATAATTTTAGAAGTTAAATGTGGGATATTAGATTTGCCTTTGATGGGCTATCTAAAATCCCACATGGAGAATTGGGATGCGGAACCCGGGACTTGAACCCGGAAGGCTTGCACCACATGAACCTGAATCATGCGCGTCTACCAATTCCGCCAGTTCCGCGACTTTTTTATTTATACCACGATCTACTATGTTGCTGCAACATTTTTAATTTGTCAATAGGGAAGAGGGGTAGGATGAAATCAGAAGTCAGAATTCAGAATTCAGAATTCAGAATAAAAAACCACTATTCTCTGTCCCTTACACTCGTTCCCTTTCCCTTTCTTTTATCCCTTGTCCCTGCTCCCCCGCTCCCCCGCTCCCCCGCCCCAGGATCTCCCCATTCCTCTTTCCCAGAGTAGCCAAATTTAATGCTCCTAACTTTGAGCGATATCCGAAAATTCCTCTACTTTTTCAATTTGTTTTAGCAATTAAATTTTGAGATATTAGAGGGAAATAAAAAGAGTAGGGAAGAAATATAGCGAGATAACAGGAGTATAAACGTTGATAAAACTTTTATATGCTTTAAATTGCTGGTTAATGATTTTAAAATCTAAAATCTAAAATCTAAAATCTAAAATTCCGGAGTTGCCATTTTAGATTGCCTATGGACATCTGAGATTGATCCTGTAGAATCAAAACCAAATTTGAAGTAGATTTACAAGTCTAAATTCGGGAGGATACGACAATTACTCCTTCTCTTGGTTTAACAGACAATCTTGCTTCCCCCGAAGCAGACAAGTCAGTGTTAGAGATTTGGGGCCGCTCGCCTTTGAAGGGACACATCCCCATCAGTGGGGCGAAGAATTCAGCGCTGGCAATTATTGCTGGTGCATTGCTTTGCCCGGAAGATTGCCGTTTGCGTAACGTGCCGCGATTGGCGGACGTGAAGCGGATGGCGGAGATTATAGCCGCTTTGGGCGTAAAAATAAAACAAGATGGCGATATTTTAGATATCAATGCCCAAGATATTCACCAATCACAAGCTCCTTATGAATTAGTCAGCCAACTAAGAGCAAGTTTTTTTGTTATTGGCCCGATCCTCGCCCGTCTGGGGGCTGCTAAAGTACCCTTACCTGGCGGTTGTGCCATCGGAGCCCGACCTGTGGATCTGCACGTCCGAGGTTTGCAGGCAATGGGAGCGGATGTGCAAATCGAACACGGTATGGTGAATGCCTACGTAACTGGCAGCAACCGCCGCTTAAAAGGTGCCAACATATACCTAGATTATCCTAGTGTTGGTGCAACGGAAACGTTGATGATGGCGGCAACCTTGGCAGATGGAGAAACCACGATCGAGAATGCGGCACAAGAACCGGAAGTGATCGATCTGGCGAATTTGTGTCAGGCAATGGGCGCACGGATTCGCGGTGCGGGAACGAACACGATCGTAATTGATGGGGTTCCTCGCCTGCATTCGGTGGATTATAGTATTATTCCCGATCGCATTGAAGCCGGCACTTTTTTAGTGGCAGGAGCGATCACCCATTCCGAACTCATCCTGTCACCAGTGATACCAGACCATTTAACGGCGGTAATTGCCAAGTTGCGGGCGGTGGGAGCGAAGGTAATTACCGAAGCACCCAATTGCTTGCGGATTATTGGTGCTGATAGCCACACGGGAACGGATATCGAAACTTTACCCTATCCCGGTTTCCCGACGGATATGCAGGCTCAGTTCATGTCACTGCTAACTCTGAGCGAAGGGGATAGCGTAATTACGGAAACCGTGTTCGAGAACCGCTTGCGCCATGTGGCGGAGTTGAATCGTATGGGAGCGGATATTCGGCTCAAGGGTAATCATGCGATTATCCGAGGCGTGCCGATGTTATCTGGCGCACCAGTATTGGCGACGGATTTACGGGCTTCGGCGGCTTTGGTACTGGCAGGATTAGCTGCGGAAGGAAAAACCATCATCAAAGGATTGCAACATCTCGATCGAGGATATGAAAATCTCGATACGAAATTGCTAAATGTAGGAGCTAGGTTGCAACGGCGACAGGCTGAGGGAGAAGCAGAAAAAGACCAAGCAACTCCTGCTACTTTAGCTGGCTAAAACAGCTAATTTCCTCTTTTTTTAAGCGATATGGGCAGTTAAATAGCCTGCCTGTAGCGCTTACCCAATAAATTAAAGGAGGGAAAGGGGGTGTAAGTACTGGCATATTGAGTTGAATCAAGCTTTTGGCTTTTTACTTTTTTGACTGATAGTGTGAGTTATAAATAAAGTTCCAGGGTACTTACCAATCGGGGTGCATTTTACTCAAATCCTTGAAGGCAGACTAAGATCTTTGGTAGGGGCGGCTGGTTGGTCGCTTTTTCAATTGCTGGTCAGACTTAAGTTGTTGTTTGTTTAGATCTTCGATTCATGTCTGTAAAAACATCCCTAATCGGTCTGAAGGCAGACCATTTTCGTCACCCGTTGGATTTAGAAGCTACTCTGGCGCTCAAGCAGTTGCCCGGTTTTGATATGATGGTGCGGAATTTGCTCGGGCCGCTGGCTGAACAGGTTTTTTATTTGGAAAATATCGCAGCTAGCGTGCTGGTGGGTGAGAAGCAGTTGCCCCATCTGTACGAGATGTTGATCGAATCTTGTCGCGTGTTGGATTTAGAACCGCCGCAGTTGTACGTGCGCCAGCATCCGGTGCCGAATGCTTATACTTTTGCGATGCGGGGTAAGCAGCCTTTTGTGGTGGTGCATACTTCTCTGATCGATTTGCTGACGCCGGAGGAAATTCAGGCGGTGATCGCCCATGAGTTGGGCCATTTGAAGTGCGATCACGGGGTTTATTTGACGATCGCGAATATTCTCATTTTGGCAGCGGGTCAATTGCCGAATTTGGGGGGCTGGATCGCCCAAAACCTGCGAGCGCAGATGTTGCAGTGGGTGCGCTGTGCTGAGTTTACTTGCGATCGCGCGGCATTGCTAGCGATTCAAGACCCCAAAGTAGTCAGTTCCCTGTTGATGAAGTTGGCGGGTGGGTCGCCGACTTTAGCCTCACAGTTGAATCTGGAGGCGTTTTTAGAGCAGGCACGGGCTTATGATGATATTAGTAACAGCGAGTTAGGGGAAATGCTCAAGCAAGCCCAAACTGCTGGTTTGACTCATCCGGTACCAGTTCTGCGGGCGCGAGAGATCGATCGTTGGGCGAGCAGCAAAGAATATAATTCCCTCTTGCAAAATAATGGAAAGTCTGATTATAATAGTAAAGCTTCACCCAAGGGCGGGTGGCGAAACTGGTAGACGCAGCAGACTCAAAATCTGCCGGTAGCAATACTATGAGAGTTCGATTCTCTCCCCGCCCATATTTTTCATTACCTTGCTAGGCAAAGCTATAAAGGTTCCTTGCCTGCAACAAACTGACTTCGCTTACTCAAAACTTTCTCAATCAATTCGCCAACAGTATCTTCAAAGCTGGATTTAGGAAGTGGTAGATTAAAGCGGTCATCTTAGAATATATACCCAGTGGAACAAGGATCGAGCAAAGCCGTGCATTTTTTAATCCCCGCAGCTGGGATGGGGCGTCGCATGGGCAGCGATTGCAATAAATTGCTGCTGACATTGTTAGGCAAACCTTTGATTGCCTGGACGCTGCTAGCTGCCGAAGCTTCTACTACAGTGAAGTGGATCGGTATTATTTGTCAGCCGGAAGATCTGCCTGACCTGAAAAGTATTTTGGCTGATTTGTCTCTCAGCAAACCAGTAGAATTCATTCAGGGAGGGGCAACTCGTCAAGAATCGGTGTATAACGGTTTGCAAGGATTACCTGCTGACGCGCAACGGGTATTGATTCACGATGGTGCTAGGTGTTTGGCAACTCCCGATTTATTCGATCGCTGTACGGAAGCACTTTTTCGGCATCAAGGTTTGATTGCAGCGATTCCAGTCAAAGATACGATCAAAATAGTCGATGAAGGGAATTTTATTCGAGATACCCCTAATCGCAGTTACTTGTGGGCAGCCCAAACTCCCCAAGGATTTGACGTGCAATTATTGAAAGAATGTCATGAAAAAGGGCGTCAACTGGGATGGGAAGTCACCGATGACGCTGCTTTGTTTGAAAGGTGCGGTTTTCCCGTTTTAATTGTGGAAGGGGAAGAAACTAATTTGAAGGTAACGACGCCTGTTGATTTAGCGATCGCAGAATTTATCTTACGCCAACGGTTGGGTAATTAGGGGAAAGGGGAAGGATGAAGTCTGAAGGATGAAGTCTAAAGGATAAAAATTAACTGATTTTCTCCATCCCCCCATCTCCCTATTCAGGCATTACCCAATTCTGACTCGGTAAAAAGCGAATACCAGTTCCCGCAATCATTTCTTTGATTTTTTCGTTAATTTCCTGTTCAGAAAGATCGTTAGTAATCAAAAATTTGAGAATCTCGAAAGAGGGAGTATTGGTTTGAAAATAGCCGCCGTGAACGTCAATTTTCGTGAACCCCTGGAAAATATAAAAAATGGTGTTCAACAAATCAATTAATAGGGCGTTATAACAATTCATTTTCCAACAGACACCATTCACACCTCCCCAACCTGAATTAAGTTTCATTTCCGAACAATCTAAATAATTGAATTTGCGAAATAGTTCGTAAGAAGAAGTTGGTTTAACTGCTGGTTCGGAAGTTAAGATAACGCGAAACCAGGGATAATGCTCTATAGATTGTCTATCATCATATCCGATGGCTTGGCGATTTTCTTTAGCGTGTTTGTTAGGGTCTTTTTCTCGTTGTAAATAAACATTGCCCAGCCGCATTCCTGACATTTCAATGCTGGGTTCGGTAAACCAGTTGATAATTGCCGAAAGATAGCGTAAAACGATATCGCGATCGCTGGACATTAAAAATATTCGATCGCAACGGCGAATTGCCGATCGCACGTAATTATTTCGACCTTCGCGCAACATTTCCAAGGGAATATCGGGGGAAAACAAAATCAACTTAGCCAGGTCAAAATATTCTCCGAATAAACTAGGATCTTCTCTTTTGCTATCAACGCGATCGTTAACTTGTAAAGTATGGTGCTTACCCTCAATATGAGACACTTGCTTAAAATCTGGTAGGATCGCTTCTAAATCATCCTTCCCGAATTTATCGGACAAAATCCTCAGGGTGGTAACTAGCACTAAACATCCCATACTGTGACCGACTAAATTTACTTTTAAGGGTGTTGGCTTATTTTGTTTTGCTGGCGAATTTTCCTTTTTATTCAGTGCATTATCCAAGCGCCAGAAAAACTCGGCTAAATCTGGTGCGCCGTAGTGAATTGCGCGATAGCGATCGCGTTGATAAACCAACAATCTCAACAGCAAAAAAGCTAGCAGCCAAAAGATAAAAGTAAATATGATAATTGAGGAAAATTGAACCGTTGAATTAACTCCAATAGAAAAGTTATGCCAAATTAAATTGGCTAACTTTCCTAAACCATTGAAGAGTGGAAATCCCAACCATTGCAATGCCAAAGTAAAAATAGTACCTGCAATAGCTGATGCAGCAGTCAAAACTAGTAAAAATTTTCCTACTTTATCCCAATTCTTCCGAAAATCTAGATAAAGAGAAGGGCTGACAAAAGGAGCTTCGCTCGGCCATTGATAACCGATATATAAATGTTTATTTTCTGTTTGTTTATTTTGCTGATTTAAAGATTCTGCTTCGTTAATAAATCCTTGATAAAAACCTTTGGCTTCATTGGCGTAACCATGAGTTCTTAAAGTTAAATATTCAAAATTGCCATTCCGGATCAGTTGCGCTAATTCATCTATATTAAAGAGTGGACGAAACCGAGAAATTCGCAATTTTGTAGGCAAATAACGATTGATTCCTAAAGATACATTAGCCGTACTGGTCACTAAAAAAACGTTATCATATTTCGTATCTGCATAAATCTCAAAATTTCGGCCAATAGCTTGGGTAAAATTCTGGCTTTTCCATTTATTGAGAGTGTCAATTACAAATTTGCGATCGACTGCCTCTGTAAAAAAATCATAATTTGTCAATTTGGATTGTGATTTTAAACGTTCGACAATCGCTTCTTCTGAGGGGAGTTCATGGGCTAATTGCACGATTTTTGCTTTTGTAAAAAAAAAAAAAAAAGGTG
>CAZJJR010000074.1:0-23392 GCA_964546365.1 uncultured bacterium
TACACTCTTTCCCTACACAACGCTCTTCCGAATGTCCGTATAAAGTTCGCTGCAAAGAACCCGTTTTTACATCCCAAATTTTGATGGTTTTATCCGAACTACCACTAACAACAATATTATCTTGAGGACTGAAAGCAAGAGTATTAATAGATCCGGAATGTCCGGACAGAGTAAAGATAAGTTCTTCTGTATTGAGATTCCAAAGTTTGGCGGTGTTGTCTGTACCACCACTGGCTATTATTGTTTTGTCTGCACTAATCTTAACTACTTTTACGCTTCCTTTCGCGTGCCAATCAAGAGTATTTTCGGAATGCCAAGCAAAAGAACGTAGTTGTTCTCCCACTGGCAGATCTAAGATGGTAATTTCTCCTTCACTATTACCAGCCACAAGTAACCGACCGTCGAGACTAATAGCGACGGAGGAAACCTCGCCTGGTTCCATTGAAAAGCTGCGAGGTAGTTCCCCGATGCGAAAATCCCAAATTTTGATATGGGAACCACTACTATTTGCAAAAGTCTGTCCATCTGGGCTAATCGCAACCGACGCAACCCCAGATGCACCAGAGATAGTACGAGTTAGTTCGCCTGTGGGGATATCCCAAATTTTGAGGGTGTTGTCTTTACCAACGCTGCTGAGGAATTGCCCGTTTTGGCTAATTGCGATCGAACTAACTCCGCCTCGATGAGCGGAAAGAGTAGCTAAACATTTCCAAGGCTGAGTTTGAGGCGTTGGTAGCGAAGCAACTGGCGCTGGCTGATTCGATCGTGTAATTTCATCTAGGCGTTTTTGAACAGCTTCTTCTATTTGATTCGGAATATCTGCCAATTTGCGATCGATCTGAATCATCGCGTTTTCTAAGCTACTGACCCGACCGATCAGCTTGCCAATGAATTCCTTAAAGTTTTCATTCTGCTGTGTCATGAAACAGATAGGTTTTGTAATAATCAATTACGCTGCCAAATATCGATCGTACCATCTACTCTACCGCTTACTAACATTTTCCCGTTCGGACTAACGGCAACCGATATCACTGAAGCAGCAGAATTAGTATTAAGACTACAAATTTGTTTACCTGTTTGCCAATGCCAAATTTTCAGCGTACCGTCTGCACTGCTACTAATTAGCCTTTCTCGATCTGGACTGAATATCACAGATGTGACAGCGCCAAGATGACCTGTGAAAATGCCGCTCTTTTCTAAAGTTGTTAAATTCCATAATTTAATAGTTTTATCAGTGCTAGCACTCGCCAAGAGAAGTCCGTTAGGATGAAAAGCTACTGCACCGATCGCACCTAAATGACCACCTAAAGTGTGTAGCAGTTGTCCGGTATTCCAATGCCAAAATTTGATATTGCCATCACCGCCACCACTAGCCAAAATTTTTCCATCGGGACTGAATGCGATCGCGCTAACTGCCCCTTGGTGTCCGGTTAAGGTATTTATTAATTTGCTCGTTTGTAAAGACGCTATTTTAATAGTTTGGTCGAAGCTGCCACTAGCAAGAGTTGTTCCATCTGGGCTAATAGCTACCGACCGAATCGAACCCGAATGTTCTTTAAAGTTTTCAATTAAGGCACCTGTTTGTAATTCCCATACTTTTACACTTAAATCGGAACTGCCGCTGGCAAGTATTTCGGCATCTGAATTAAAGGCGATCGCGTAAACTACTCCAGCATTTTCCGATACTACCCGAATTAATTCCCCGGTTTGCAAATCCCAAAGTTTAATTTGACCATCAAAACTGGCACTGGCTATTTTTTGCCCATCAGAGCTAATTACTAATGATGATATCCAATCAGAATGTCCGGCAAAACTTTTTAGGCAACGCCAACTTTCCGCCGGGAGGTTTTGTTGAGATGGCAGAGTGGGGGGATGGGGGGATGGGGAGATGGGGGTAATTTCCAATTCTTCTCCCGCACTCCCGCATTTCAACTCTTGTACGCTGCCACTTTCTAAATTAGGTAAACTAACGGTTTCTCTAATTTTTTCTCTGGAAGCTATTTCAACTTTGATTAGTTGTACTTGTTGTTTTAGCTCATCTAGTTGTTTTTGTAGTTTTGCATCAAATTGGTAAGAAACATCTCCCGTTCCTTGTGATATTTTGGCGATCGACTGCTCCAAATGGTCTACTCTGGCTGATAAGGCAGAATTGTTCAGGTATTGAATTACACTGCCGATCGAATCTTGTAAGGTAGCGCATTGTTCCTTGAGTCGATCGATATCCCGATTAGCTGCATTTACGTTTACTTTGACCAACGAAGCTATATAGTCTTGCATTTCATCGGAAAGGTGACCCTGTTGCTGGCGATTCTGGTATTGAATGGAGGCTGGAATGGGGGGTAAAGAACGAACGGAGGCATACAGAGATTGTATTTCCGCAGATAGCTGCCGCTGAACTCGCACGATCGCAGCATTAGTACTTTGTTTCGTCAATACTTCAAAGCGACGCCGCGCGATCGAACTCACTAGTGCTAAAGCACACAAAGGTACAGCTACGTAAATCACCTGTCCGCTAATCGTCGCTACCACTGCCCCAGCGACTGAGCCAGCCAAGCAAACATATTCTACGATCTGAAACTGACGCGAGTTGTTAAACATTTAATACTTTTACCCCCTCTTCCCTACTGAATCATATCAGTCTCAGCTATAGGGTGAATATTTTATATATAAGTTAAAAAGTGCTTATAATGAGACATTTATTAAAATAGAATATATGATTTAACAAATTAGTGTTAAATATTACTTTTTTTGACTGAAAAAAGTTTTATGCTGGTAGTTGGATGAGCGAATGATTCAAAACTGAAAATTTTTCCTAGTATTTACTTCTATTCCCTTCTATTTCATTGCTCCTAGCCCTTGCCCGATAACCTTACCTGCCTCAATTTTTATAACTTGCAATTCGGGTTATTTAAGGTAATGGGGATCGCTAGTAAGTATGGTAAGAGGGATTGATAGTTTTATTACCAAATTAGAAGTATTCAAATTAGCTCTGCTTTCGCTGAATTGCGCTCGTTGTTCTTAAATTATAATATTAACATAATTTTAAACTTTTTCCTACTATCGATCGATAATCTAAGTAAATGTTACGTGTGCTAAACCGTACTTACTCGTGGGCGTTAACCATCATCTGGTAAGTAATTGAATTCGTTACAATTATACAAAATATGGCGATCGACCGATCGCTGGCCGATGAAATAATAATGACAACATAGGAGAAAAATCATGACAGAAGAAAATAGCGTTCCTAAAGAATCGGCAATTGTAGAAGTTAATGAAACAACTGAGATTGTAAAGGTAGAAGAATCAACTGAGATTGTAGAGGCTAGCCAACAGACAACTGCGATCGTCACCAAGGAGATGCCTGCTAACACTCCGGAAGAGGTGATTAAGGAAACGGCGGCTTTGTTTGAAGCCATCAAAAAACGGGCAGAAGCGGAATTTCAATCGGCTAGCGAACTGACCCGCGAAGCTTACATAAATGCGATTAATAAAGCGCGAGAAGTTATCGAACAAAATCAAGCCTCTGCCAAAGAGCGCGTTGACCAAGCATCGGAAATAATTAAAAAAGAAGCTGAAAAAAATTGGTTATTAGTAGATGCGATTAAAACTCGCGCTCAATCGGAAATTCAATCGGCTGGTAACGTTACCCTAGAAAATTATCTCAAGTCGGTGCGACAAGCGCGGGAAGCGATCGAACAAAATAAATCGATCGAAAAAGAGAGAATCGAACAAGCCGTACAAGACGTTCAAAAACAAGCCGAAAAGAATTGGCAAGTGGTAGTGAGCGAAATCGAGTCATTCGGCGTGCGACTGGCAGATGCGGCCAAAAATGCCTGGAACTCGTTGATGGCTTACTTTTCTAAGTTAGATAACAAGTAATATCGCTTCCGTTTACATAGTTAACTCATGTTACTAGTTACCTGAAGCGATCGCACTACGCGAACAAGTAACGTTAGCGCCTGGGGTCTAATTCTTATCCCAGGCGTTTAACATACATTTTAGCTATCAATTTTTCATCAGTTTCTCCACTTGGTATTTCTATCGAATTTAAAGTAATGCCTAGCTCTTGCTCATCTTCTCGGTCTAGGTTTTCAAAAGACGTGTATTCTATCCTCTAATAGAAAGTAATGCGCTTCTTCCTCATTATTAAATTTAAATTTAGAACCGTCGGAATCTAAGACTTCGGCAGAAATATTGCTGTAAACTTGTAATCGAGCCCAACGTAAATTTGGAAAACAACAATACATTAGCCACCAACTTTCCTTGATAATAGTTTTCTGAGTTGATTGCATTCCCATACCTTTTATGTACTCAATAGTTATACTTAGAACAAGTCGTGTTCGAGGTATAACATGATATAAACTCGGTTTCTATGAAAAATAGTGGTTTGGAAAACTAGAGAATTACTAAGAAACTAGGTTCTAGCTACATCCTAGCCTAATTCCCAAACGCTCTTTGTACGTTTCTTTTCCATACTGTTGAGCAATTGTCATCAAAAGGAAACATGGAAACCGAGACGGAGGTATTCCTTCCTCCTAACGTGCTATCACAAAAGTACCTCTGATGCTGGATAATGGGGAGGTTTTCTTATATTGTCTGGTGAGGGTAGGTAGCTTCTCGTACCGACCATCCGAGACTAAGAATACATTTAAATTTTCCATTTTCCAGCAGGATTTCTGAATTAACCACTATGCGAACCCATTATTGCGGCCAAATTAGAGCTTCCCAGGTGGGAGAGACTGTCACCCTTTGTGGCTGGGTGGATCGTCGCCGCGATCACGGGGGCGTAATTTTCTTGGATTTGCGCGATCGCTCCGGCGTTGTCCAAATTGTCAGTGACCCAGTACGCACCCCAGATTCCTACGCACAAGCTGAAAAGCTACGTAATGAGTATGTTGTAAAAATTACTGGTCGGGTAACGCCACGTCCGTCGGAATCCCTCAATCCGAAATTACCCACGGGTGAGATTGAAATTTACGCCGACCAAATCGAGCTACTCAATCAGGTATACAAACAGCTGCCTTTCCAGGTATCGACTGGCGAAGAAGAGTCGGTGCGGGAAGAGTTGCGGCTAAGATATCGGTATTTGGATTTGCGGCGCGATCGCATGACTGCAAATTTGCAACTGCGCCACCAAGTCGTCAAAGCCATTCGCCGCTTCTTGGAAGACCAAGAAAACTTCATCGAAGTGGAAACACCGATTTTGACTCGTTCCACTCCCGAAGGTGCAAGAGATTATTTAGTACCCAGTCGCGTTAACCCCGGTGAATGGTTTGCATTACCGCAATCACCCCAATTATTTAAGCAATTATTGATGGTATCTGGCTTCGATCGTTACTATCAAATTGCTCGTTGTTTCCGGGATGAAGACTTACGCGCCGACAGACAACCAGAATTTACTCAACTGGACATGGAAATGAGTTTCATGACTCAAGAAGATATTCTCCAGTTGAACGAAGCATTAGTTTGTCACGTTTTCAAAGCAGTCAAAGGAATTGACTTACCGCGACCTTTCCCGCGTATAACTTATGCCGAAGCGATGTCGCGTTACGGTTGCGATAAACCAGACACTCGCTACGGTCTAGAATTAGTTGATGTTTCCGATATCGTTAAAGATTCTGGTTTCAAAGTGTTTTCCGGTGCTGTTGCATCCGGCGGTATCGTCAAAATATTACCCATTCCCGGCGGTAACGATTTGATCTCTAACGTGCGGATCAAAGCAGGTGGCGACTTATTTAAAGAAGCTGCCGAAGCTGGTGCAAAAGGATTGGCTTACATTCGCGTGCGAGAAAATGGCGAAATCGATACCATTGGCGCGATTAAAGATAACCTAACAGAAGAACAAAAGCAGGAAATCCTCAAGCGCACCAATGCACAAGCTGGTTGCTTGTTGTTATTTGCAGCCGACTCAGCCGCAGTGGTGAATAAAACACTCGATCGCTTGCGTCAAGTTATTGCACAGCAAATGGGATTAATCGATAACAATAAAATTAACTTGCTGTGGGTAACCGATTTCCCGATGTTTGAATGGAATGCAGATGAGAAGCGACTAGAAGCACTGCACCACCCATTCACCGCACCTCATCCCGATGACGTGGACGACTTGAAAACCGCCAGAGCCCAAGCTTATGACTTAGTATTCAACGGTGTAGAACTTGGCGGTGGAAGTCGGCGGATTCATCAGCGCGATGTTCAAGAAAGAGTGTTTGAAACGATCGGCTTTTCTCCGGAAGAAGCGCGAAATAAATTTGGCTTTTTGCTAGAAGCTTTTGAATACGGTACGCCGCCTCACGGTGGGATTGCCTACGGCTTAGATCGTTGGGTGATGCTGTTAGCTGGTGAAGAGTCAATTCGCGATGTAATTGCATTTCCGAAGACACAACAAGCTCGTTGCTTGTTAACAAGTGCGCCATCTGGTGTAGATGAAAAACAGTTGAAGGAATTGCAAGTGCAATCGACTTACAAGCCAAAGAGTTAATTAATAGGAGTCAGGAGTCAGAATTCGGAATTCAGAATGATTTTGAGTGATGACTCCACTCCTCGTGGAGAGATTCGTTGGGTAAAACTCGATCCAACACTAGGTGTTGAAACTAAAAAAATTCGCGCTTGTTCCATTGGGGATCTATTTCTCTGTTGAAAAAAGCAGTCCAATCTGATACTCGCGAAGCTTGCTGCATATTGTGAATCACCATAATAATGGTGTAACTTTCCTTTAGTTGAAGGCAAAGTTATTCAATTTGCTGAGTTGAAATCGGATCGAGAGCCGAACAAGGTTCATCCATCAACAAAACATCAGGTTTCATCGCGATCGCTCGATGAGATAGGCGATGCGATCGCCTGCCATACCCCGATGATTTAAATCGCGGCTACACAAACATAACCCGCCTTCGCGGGTTATGGGAATATGGGATCGTTAAGTTGCAATAGATGAAATTGTGCTAGCGTCTTCAATGCAATAGCTGAGTCTTAATTTTCCACCCTTAACCTTAACGGCAGTGATTTTGACTTGATCAAGAACTCCTAGATTTTCTAAATGAGTTCCACCACAAGAAACGGCGGGAAAAGCTCCAATCTGAATTGCTCGTGAGGTTATAGGATCTCCAATGATTGAGACAGGTAGATTCTCCTGAATAGCTTGTTTGAGTGCCTCACCCAATTTTTTTTGCACAAGGTCAGACTGCGGTATATTTTCTCCTACAAACTCAACACGTGCTTCACCTGACCAGTGATGCGCTCCGACTGCTTTTAAACCAGCAAATAACTGCTCCATGAGGGCTGCAATCAGATGTCCGCCCGTGTGGAGTTTACTGTTGGTAATACGCCACACTTCATCTACAGTAATTGTTACCTGTTGACCCACTTGTAATGTATGGTTTTCGTTTAGGTAATGATTAATTTGTCCATCAACATGAGCAACATGAGTGACAAGATGATCGTTAATTGTTCCTCGATCTGCTTTCTGTCCGCCGCCTTGAGGGTGCATTAAGGTTTCGTCTAAGCGAACCCAAGGCTTACCGTCATTTCCAACCTCGGTAATTAAGGCAGTACCCGTTAAAGAAGAATCAAAGAGATAGCGTTTTACGGTCATAATAAACTCCTGAAAGTAGGGGAAAAAAGTAGTTGATATATCCGGCAGACTTTAAATTTTCTCAATCTGCCGGATTGATATCAGGTTCTAGCTCCACATTGAAATAGGCATATCTAATCCGCGAAACCCTATAAAGCAACTGTGAGTAACGCGCACTCCCAAAGATGGGCGCACTGCATGGATACAGGTAGAATCAAACAGAATTAAATCTCCTAATTGAGGCTGAATAGTGCAAGTCGGTAATGGAAGTTTTTGGCGTTCTAGTCCATAACATCCTGGAACGCGCAGTCGATCGTATTCTTCCTCCGAAAAGTGTTGCCACCAAAGATCTAGTTCCCCTCCAGATTCCGGGATATGAGTGTAGACGTTTACTGCAATCTGTCGGATTAGTTCCTTGGAACGTTCAAATTCTGGTGCATCAACTTGTAGCTTGTCGCGATGAGGTAGCGCCTCCGCTCCGTTGCGAAATACTCTGGCAGAACCTGCCCACATTGAATGTCCGCCAAGATGCTCAAACTGTACCCCAGCCAGCCAAACCTGATGCAACTCCATAAGCAAGAGACTGATGGGGGATAAGCGATACTTAAATCGCTCAATTTCCTGGTACATCCAATCCATTGATTGTTGGAAATATTGCTGCCGTAGCTCAGGTTTTCCTACTGTGTCACAGAATGGGATACCCGTGCGTAAGATGTTTGGCTCAATGCCATAGCCACTCAAAGTTTCGTGGCTTAGAACTGATTGAGTAAACTCTTCTGCCAAACAAGAGGGATAGAAGTTCGGTACTCTCACCGCTAGAGTTTTTCCACAAAGTAAAGCTTCGAGATGCTGTCGTTGAAGTCTTTCTGTGACCGACAAAGAAGGTAGATGATTGTTGTTAACGTTCCAAGCATCGACAGTCAGTGGTTCCGGTAACATAGAGATTAACCTCATTGATAGTTTTGTTTTGGGGTTACTGCCTCTGCTGCTCTTGGTCGGGTAGGCAGAGGTTTTTACAGCGGCTTGTGTTGTTTAAATTTGAGCTGATTGCTCGTAACCCTTGTATCCTGCTCATTAATCAATCTAATTCGTCTTCTCTTGGCTGAGAACGTTGAAAATCTTCTATGATGTTGAATAACTATTGAATTTCAACGGTTGAATTGTGGCGTACAGACCTGAAGGTGCAAAGCTATTCGGAGCTGCAATCAAGTATTTACTAGATAAAAAAGGGCTGAGTCAGCGGAAGTTTGCAGAGCAAGCAGGCTTGGAGACTGGCTACGTTAGCAAGCTGGTTAATGGTGAGATTTCAGAACCAAGGCAGGAAAATCGCAGTAAAATTGCACAAGGCTTGGGGGTAACAGAGCAGCAGCTACAAGAGTTAGTCGTTCAGTACATTGAAGGGAAGAGAGAGACTGACGGGGGTAGTCCTAATTCTGGTGAGATCGCTTCCACTACCATCACCCCTAATACCCCATCCACCAACTCGAATTTTGTAGGCAGGGAAAAGGCGATCGCAGATCTCAACAACCTGATTCAACAAGGTGCAAAAGCCATTGTCATCCAAGCAGCAGGCGGTGTTGGTAAAACTACCTTGGCATGGGAATATCTCAAAACTCAAGGGTTTGACTTGGTTCTCGACCTCCCAATGGCAAAGGTGAAAGAGAACATTTCTGCTGTTGAGGGTGTGATTGAAGGATCTGCTGTCGAGGATGTAATTGAAGGATGGCTGAAGTATGACTTTCAAGAGGAATCAGGGCGAGAGTTTAGGGAAATGCTGAGGCGACTAAAGCGGCAACTCCAAACTCGTAAAGTTGGGGTATTGATTGATAACTTAGAACCAGCGCTGGATAAACAATGCAGGTTTATTGAACCCCATCGTTGCTATTATGTGGAACTGTTGCGAGTTTTGGCTGATCCAACGGTACAGTCTGTCACGCTGATTACCAGCCGCGATCGCCTCTGTGACGATGATGTAAATGTAGAGCATTATCCGTTATCCGGATTAGATGAGCAAGCATGGCAACAATTTTTTAGCAGTCGCAATATCAATATACATACTCCCACTCTTAAGGCGATGCACAACGCTTATGGAGGCAATGCCAAAGCAATGGATATTTTCTGCGGTGCAATCCGACAAGAGTTTGATGGAGATATGGCGGCTTATTGGCGGGAAAATAGCGCGGATCTGTTGGTGAAACCAGATTTAAAAAATTTAGTGACCAATCAGTTCAATCGTCTGCAAGAAATTGATTTTCAAGCCTATCAACTCCTCTGTCGTTTGGGATGCTATCGCTATCAGGATGTGCCGACTGTTTCTACTCAAGGACTGTTGTGTTTGCTGTGGGATGTCGAAGAAGCGCGGCCTAGAAGAATTATTGAATCGTTGCGAAATCGCTCTTTAGTAGAGTTTAAAAAGGGAGAATACTGGCTGCATCCAATGATTCGGGAAGAAGCGATCGGACGGTTGAGAGCAAGTGATGATTGGGAGAATACGAACCGCAAATCCGCCGAGTTTTGGGCAGCAAGTATCGAAATAATTGAAACTGTAAAAGATGCTCTGACAGCTTTAGAGGCTTATTATCACTATGTAGAGATTGATGATTTTGAGTTTGCTGGTAGTGTTATTGTTAAAGATAGAAGTAACAAATGGGAAAAAGATGAATGTCTTGGTATAGCATCTTATAGACTGGGTTTATTACAAAAAATGATTTTCGCAATAAATCGAATAGTAAACAAGCTTAATTCTAGCTACAACCTGGGAAGACTTTATAATATTTTGGGAGATCTTTACTGGCTAACAGGCTCTTTTACGAAGAGTATTGAATCTCACCAAAAATCAGAAGAGTTCGCAGTTATCTTCAAACAAAAAAGTCTTGAAGTCGTTGCTTCTTTTAATATAGGTCTTTGCAAAATAGATTTATTAGAAGTTAACCAAGCGGTAGAGTTGTTTGAAAAAGTTATCTCACTTGCTGAAAATACAGAATGCCATAGATATGCGATACAGTCCTGGTATTGCCTAGCATTTTTAAAGTCATGCTTAGGTTTGAGGCAGGAAGCACTTTACTTTGCAAATAAGAGTTACAATGAACTCCCAACAGTAAAGTGGAGTGCATGGGCTAAAGGATATAGTTTCTTGTTTTTAGGTCAGACCTACAATAATTTAAGAGAAGCTGAAAAGTCTATTGAAATGTACAATAAAGCTATTCAATTTGCTGAAGAAAGTCACTACACTCAGGTAAGAGCAAAAGCTCTTACTGGCATAGCAGAGCTATGCCGAAAACAGGGGGATTTAGAAACCGCAATACCAAATCATTTAAAATCAATAGAACTTCTAGATAAAATCGGCGCTAAATGCGACCTTGCAGAAGCTTACTACCAACTAGGATTAACTTATCAAAAGATAGGTGATACTGAAAAAAGTCAGGATAATTTTGATAAAGCAATTCAACTATTCAGTGAAATGGAAGCACCCAAGCAAGTTAAGAAAGTGCGACGGGCGATGGAAAATGGGGGATAATAAAGATAGAGTTTGCTTGTAAATCTGGTTGCTTTTTCTGGAGAGTCAGTGGATATCGGTTATTACTAAACAGCAGCAAAAATTATTTAGTTTAGGCGAAGTAGTTAGTACTCAGATTATGCTACCAGGTTTTAGCGTGGTAGTTGATGAGTTGTTGGTTTAAGCTATTACTAATATTCAAATTATTAAAAACTATCATTGCCTAGAGAGATTGTACTGTCTTTTAAAGTGTGAATGCCTAGAGTACGCCAACACAACTTAATTCTAGGGTTTGTGTAACAAAATTAAAACGAAATTGTAGATTCATTACAAATTAGAAGTTGCTGGGAAATCGCGGTTAGGATCGAGCAACATTTTTAGGAATATGGTGAATTTAAAAAAGTGAAGCGCGAACAAAAAACTTTCTTAATCACCTACCTAAAAAACTGTGGTAATCAAATATTAGAAGATGGATATGAATACAACCGATCGCAAATTGGAAAATCAAACTGAAATCTCCGGAAGTTCTAGTGGAGTAATTCGTCTCAAACCTCAACAATTCATTCACGTTTTAGATAACAATACTGGCGTTACTAGACTGGAAGTTGGCCCTCAAACGATTACTTTACGCGATCACGAACGGTTAATATTGAAACCGGAACCGATGATTGTCGTACCGCCTCGATACTATTGCATCATTGAAAATCCCGTGCTTCGCGATGAAGATGGTAATCCGATTGTTGACGAACACGGACAAATCAAACTTCGTTACGGCGATGCAGAAATTCGCTTTGCACAAGAACCTTTTCCCCTTTATCCCGGTGAAGAACTGGCAGGGGAAATCACGCAACTGCAAGTTGTGGAAAGAAATCAAGCACTACGTCTGAGAGCAATTCGCGATTTTGCCGATGCAATTACAGTTACGGTAGATGGAGAAAGCGAAACTCAAACTATCAACCGTTTAGCTGGAGATGAATGGTTATTTGAAGGGCCAGGAACTTATATTCCTCGCATTCAAGTGGAAGTTTTAGAGATAATTCCTGCCAGAGTAATTAAACCAAATCAAGCTTTAAGATTAGTGGCAAGGCAGAATTGCATCGACCGTCAAGGTAATAGAAGAAGATCGGGTGAAGAATGGTTGGTGAGGGAAGAAGGTGCTTATTTACCAGGAGTTGATGAAGAGGTTGTTGGCATAATTAATGCTTACGTTTTAACTGAAAAGAAAGCATTGCATCTAAGAGCAAAACGCACTTTTAACGATGTTTTCGGTCGGCAACGTAAAGCAGGTGATGAATGGTTAGTTACCTTTGAAGATGCAGAAATCCACATTCCCGATGTTTATGAAGAGGTGGTGGGAGAAGTAAAAATTACCACTTTGGGCGACCGAGAATGGTGCATTGTTCTCAACCCAATTGATGAAGATGGTAAACCGCAATTGGGAATGCAAGAGGTGAGACAGGGGAGAATTTCGTTTTTTTTGCATCCAGGTGAATCGCTGGAAAACGGCATTCAAAAAGTTTATGTTTTGGGAGAACAGGAAGCACTTTTGCTGAAAGCTAAAGAAGCTTTTAGTGAGGGTGAAGGTGATAATTTAATCGAACGACAACCAGGGGATATGTGGATGATTGCAGGGCCAAGAGATTATATCCCGCCTGTAGAAGTAGAAGTAATCGAGAAACGTCAAGCAATTCCTCTTGATAAGAATGAAGGAATTTATATTAGGGATATTCAGACGGGCGAACTGAAGGTTGTCAGTGGGCCTCAAGCTTATATGCTCAGTCCTTATGAAGAACTTTGGGAAAAAGAACTGCCGCCAGTTGTGGAAGAACTTTTAGCGCTAAAAAATGACCCGGTTTCCGAACGGGGTCGGCATCATTTTACCAAAGGAGAGCGCCAAAATCAAACATTAGAAATTTCCGCAAATTATCAGGCAACAAGCGAACGAGATAAGACTAGAGCAGTAGTTTTTCACGTTCCGCAAAATGCCGCCGTGCAAATACATGATTATAAGGAAAGAACGGCGCGAACTGTATTTGGGCCAGACTTAGTAATGCTGGGGCCAGATGAAGCTTTTACGGTGTTGAGTTTATCCGGTAGCGTACCGAAAAGACCTCATGTAATCAAGTCTTTAGCTTTATTATTAGGGCCAGATTTCATGACCGATTTGTTTACTGTCGAAACATCAGATCATGCCCGACTTCAGTTGCGTTTGTCTTATAATTGGTATTTTGATGTTAGTAGACATGACGAACAAGCGGCGGCAAAACTTTTTCAAGTACCTGATTTTGTAGATACTGCTTGTAAGGCGATCGCATCTCGCGTGCGGGGTGCGGTAGCCAGCGTAAAATTTGACGAATTTCACCGCAATTCGGCGCGGATTATTCGCACTGCTGTCTTCGGTACGGATGCTGAAGGTCGCGTGGGTGAAGAATTCCGTTTTAGAACCAATAATTTGGTGATTTTCAATGTTGATATTCAATCAGTAGAACCAGTAGATGAGGAAACTTTAAAAAGTTTGCAAAAGTCAGTACAAATTGCCATTCAAATTACTACCGATGCTCAAGAAGCTGCTGCCAGACATGATGCTGAACGAATCGAACAAGAAGCAAAATCACGATTAGAAAGGCAGGCAATCGTCGATAAAGGTGCGGCAGAAGGAGAACGGAGAAATTTGCTGGAGTTGCAAGCAGAAAACTCTGCGATCGAAACTACGGGTAAAGCCACCGCAGAAGCCAGAGCAAAAGCAGAAGCCGCCAGAATTGAAGGGCAATTAGCTGTTAATTTAGCTCAACAAGAAGCTGAAGCGGCGAGAATTCGTTACGAAGCTGAATTGGCTCAATTAAGATCTAAACAGGAAGCTGAATTAGCTCATCAACAAGCACTAATTGCTTTGGAAATTGAAAAAGCACAGCGCATGGCGGAAATTACCAGTACAGAATTCAGGCAAAAAGTGGAAGCGATCGGCCCAGAAACCTTGCAAGCAATGGCGCAAGCTGGCCCGGAAATGCAGGCGAGACTTTTGCAATCTCTTGGTCTACAAAGCGTATTAATTACTGATGGTAGAAGTCCGATCAATCTATTTAGTACTGCTCAGGGTTTGATAAGTCCAATTGCTGCTGACAGTGCTCAGTTACCAAAAGGCGATCGCTAACTAATATAGGTTCCATTTATAAGCTAATTATAAATAGTTGTAGAAATGATTTCCGGTTTCTACAACTATTTAATTTATTGCTTTATAAGCAAACTGAGACGTTATAATAATCGTACCTAAATAGATGAAAAAAGCAATGACTCATACCAAACCAAATCGCCCCCGTCGTCGAGGCAGGTTATTTCCTGAATACACGATTCCACCAGAAGAGTTAGCTAGACGCCAAGCTGAGAAAGAAGCGCGTTCTCAACGTTATCGCGAAGTTTTTGGACAAATTAGCCCTGAATTAATAGAAAACCATTACAATTGGTTTATTGCGATCGAGCCAAAAAGCGGTGATTATTTTATCGATCCTGATGAGGAAGTAGCTGTTCAAAAAGCACGGCAAAAGTACCCTCATGGTATGATTGGCATCATGCGTTTAAATGAGACAGGAGCCTGTGGAATGATATGATTTCAGGCAGCTTCGGTGAAATTGGAGAGTTATTTTTTGAAATAGATTTAATTGCTGCCGATGGAGAAAGATTCGCGATCGAAGTGCTACTAGATACGGGGTTTACAACAGGTTGGTTAGCACTTGACACTCAAGATGCTCAAAGTTTAGGGTGGTCTAAAATTGAAAGTGAACGAGAGATGCAAACAGCAAGAAGTAAAGAGTTTTTTGATATTTATGAAGGAAGAGTTGTCATTGATGAACAGGAGTATATTATTCCGGTTTTAGCTGGTGCGGGAATTCCGGAATCTTTATTAGGTTTGCAATGGTTGAAAATGATGCCGCTCATGGTAAATTATGCAGCAGGCGTGTTGACTTTGGGGTGAATTGGGAAATGCGGTATGCCTACGGCACGCTACGCAATCGCACAAGACAATAGATTGCACATCCACGTGTTAATATGAAATTTGAGATATTGTAATTATTATAAAATAGCTACGTACTTATTACTAAATACTTATGCCGCAATCTAAACCATATCAACCGCTACTTCTAAGACTGCTGCACGGAATCAATGTTTTACTCGTTATCGGTGCAGTTATCACGGGATTCTTAGTTTATGATAGCTGGGATGGTCGTTTTGGTAAGCTAGGAATCACTCTACAAAACCGAGATTTAATTGATATTCACGGCACTTTTGGGTTTTTCTTTTTTCCTATAATGATACTATTGACTATTTATAGTATCCGCGTAGGTTACAAACGCTTAGTACAAGCAGATTCGTTGAATAATTTAACAAAAATAGGAAAACCAATTTGGTGGTATAGCTTACAACGTTTCACTAATACGCTGATGTTAATTGCAGCGCTAGTTGCATTAGTTTCCGGTAAGTTTCAAAACGAAAACTGGCTGCCTCAAGGTGAAATGAATCATGTTTGGTATTACATTCACTTGATAGGTTGGTGTTTGGTTGTGGCGGCTATAGCTATTCACGTTTTAATGAGTGCGAAAGTGGGTGGTGTACCGCTGATTCTTTCTATGTTCGATCGCAAAATTCGTCCTGAAGACGATCCTAAATTATGGCCGGAAAAAGTGAAAGCTTGGTTGCAACATCCTCATTTCTAAAAGGATTACCGCATTTTGACTACCCATCTTTATCGTATAATTTGAGATTGTGTAGGGGCGGGTTTAGAAGATAATCTTTGATTTCAACAAACAATTTCGTAACAAAACCCGCCTATATGATGCAATACTAGCTTTTTCAGCTTTATGGTAAAAAATGTTCTTTATCCTACATATGAAGAAAATGGTGGGTTACAGCACGGTTCGTTAATTATTGGTTGAAAGCCATAAATTTATTACCCGCGCCTAACCCACCCTACTATTAAATCAATTTTCACGATCACCAAATTTACGGGAGAGGGACACCGATGTAATTCTAATTAGAAATTGGCACCCCTCTAATTGCACCAGTTTCCGGAACGTAAATATCTAAAGAATTCACATTTGGCGGTACTCTCAACCAAACATAAGCATCTACCGAAGCATCTGGGCGAATTTGCGCTAAAGAAACATTGCCAGTTGAATGTTCGCCAGGATTTACCGCTTTAAAAGTTTCGCTAGTAACTGGATTTCTGGCAGTTGTTTCGCCAACATCGATAATATTATTTGCAGGGATTTCATTGGCGAAACGACGAATTCGCATCTGCACGTTTACGATGTCCCGATTACCAGTTTGGGGGTCTACAATACGTTTAGCTGAGAGTAAATCTACTCGTGCTTTATTGCCATAAGCTAACTGTTTAAATGCGCCGGGTTGAAATTCTACATTGATTTTTGGTGTTGGTGCGGGTGTACTGGTAACTGGAGTTGCTGTTTGTGAAACGGTAGGATTTTTGCTTTGTTCGGTTACGGTTGTGCTGGGAGTTGGGGAAGGTGCAGGCGTGGAATTTTTGCTTTCTCGAGTGGGATTTGAATTTGGAATATTTGGTAGTACGGGGGTTGGGTTAACACCACTAGAAAGATTATTTTCTGCACTATTTCCTAATTTTGGGTTAGAAATTAGGACGTTTTTAAATGTACCTGTATCTTTGATTAAAATATCGATAGAATTAACCCGTGGCGGTACATTTAGTGTAACGTAACCGTCGGTGGTTTGATTGGGAGGTAAATTAAATAGAAAAATGGGGCCAGATGATTGTTGAATAGGATCTACAGCTTGGTAAGTTTCGTTAGTTAGTGGATTTCGCGCCGTGGTAGCACCCACATTAATGATGTCACTACCGACAAATTCATCGGTCATGCGACGCACTCGCATTTGCACGTTTACTTCATCAGGTTTGGCGGGATTGCGAGTAACTGAAAGTAATTCTACTTGAGCTTTATTCTCTAAAGCAGATTGGATATAAGGATTTTGAGGAGTTTCTTGGAGATTAGTTTCAGGAGATGGTGAAACAGGTATGGGAGTAGATGGAACAGTAACAGTTTGATTTTGATTGGCTTGACGATTAAAAGGGTTAATTAGTTGCCCGGATTGCATCGCCCGATATAGTAAAAAGCCTGCTCCTCCGAAAATGAGGAGAACTAATACTGTCGCCGCGCCAGCTAAAAATGAGTTTACATTACTACCTTGACGCTTATGGTTGGTTTCTACTGCCTTTTGTTTCTCTGGATTGTGCGTTTTCATATTATATCAAAGGTACAATTACGAAAAATAATTTTATAGAAACGACCCAATTATATTATTTTCTTGCATTATCGCTCCGGTTACATCCCTCATAAGTAGGAATTAAGTTTATTATCTAGTTGCAATATAAAAAAGCTATTAACATGAGTTATCTCAAGTTGGCGATGAATTTGGCAAAGATTACTGCATTTGGTAAACCAATTGGTTTGCTGGTGCTTATTTTAGGTTGTCAGTTGTGGGTAAAGCAACTGAGTGCAACAGCGCAAACGTCGAAAGTTCCGATGCAAGAAGTTTTAGCGCCAACGCAAGGTGTTAAACAGGTAGACTCTTCCCAGAGTATTTGTCCTGCACAATTATCCGCAGCAATTGATGCGATCGCTAATCGTCCCCAATTTAATCGCGCTCGTTGGGGTATTTTAATTCAATCATTGGCAACCGAACAAACTCTCTACAACCGGGATGCACAGCAATACTTTATACCAGCATCCAACACCAAGTTATTAACTACCGCCGCCGCTTTACGTCAGTTAGGTTCTCAATATCGCATTCGCACATCTGTTTATGGTAGCAATGGCGTTTTGCGAGTGGTGGGAAGAGGCGATCCCAGTTTAACTGATGCACAATTAAAAGATTTAGCGCAACAATTAAAGCAACAAGGAATCACCCAAGTAAAACAACTGATCGTACAAGATGATTATTTTCAATCGCCGATACTTCATCCTACTTGGGAATGGGAAGATGTGAATGCTGATTACGGCGCTCCCATCAATAGTTTAATTTTAAATCAAAATGTTTTATCCTTAACTTTATTACCACAAAGATTAGGTCAACCTTTACAATTTCGCTGGAACGATCCCTTTGCTGCACTGCAATGGCAAGTGGAAAATAAGGCTGTTACCGCTCAACCAAAATCAGAAAATACTCTAGAAGTAGTAGGTTTTCTAGGCAAGCCAATTTTGCAAATTCGCGGTCAGTTAAGCGCTGATTCCGAACCGGAAAAAATTGATTTACCAGTACGCGATCCGGCAGAAAACTTTTTACAACATTTTCGTCAATCTTTGCAATTAGAAGGAATTACCGTTACTCAAGCAATAGTGGCATCTAGCAATCAAAAAACCGATGAACCAGAATTAGCATCAATTGAATCTCCCCCCTTATCCCAGTTAATCGCTGATACCAATCAACCCAGTAATAATGTTTATGCCGAATCTTTATTACAAACGATCGGTGCAATCAAATTCGTTTGTAGTAAGGAGTTTAGTCCTAACTGCGATGAAGGAAAACTAACAACTACAGAAAAAGGATTAGCAGTTTTAAAAGCAACTTTAACTGATGTGGGAGTCGATCCGCAAAGTTATGTAATTAAAGATGGTTCGGGATTATCTCGACATAATTTAATAAGTCCGATCGCATTAGTTCAATTATTAAAAGGAATGTCCCAATTGCCGGAAGCAGAAATTTATCGAACTTCCTTACCTGTAGCTGGAGTTAGCGGTACTTTGAGAAATCGATTTAAGGAGACACCAGCACAGACGATCGTGCAAGCAAAAACTGGTACGATGACAGGAGTTTCTTCTCTATCTGGATATGTAGATGCACCTAATTATGAAAGATTGGTGTTTAGTATTATTGTGAATCAATCCGATCGATCTGCAAGGATTGTTAGGGAAGGAATAGATGAGATTGTGCTGTTATTAACTCGTTTGCGTCGTTGTTAAATTAAGTGAAGGGTAGAGAAACCCGGTTTCTTGAAGAAACCGGGTTTCTAGTAGGTGAAGGAGATCGTCTTTACCATAGGTTTTGGCAGTTCGGCGTTTTATATATATAATCATAAGAAAAACTAGATCGCTTAATTACTAATATGTTTTCTCACATAATGTTAGTTATTGATGACAATAAAGATACTATATGGTTATATCAGCAACTAATGACCTTACTACCAGCTAAACATTTAAAAATGTCTTTGTCACGTAATGGAAAAGAAGGATTAGCTTTTCTTAAATCTCAAAAACCTAGCATAATATTGTTGCGTTATCCTGTTGGCTACTATTGGGATATTATTCGATATATTCAGTCTCAAGCTCGGTTAAGATGGGTTCCGTTGATAATTTTGTCAGGAAAACCAAATATTAACGATGAGCATTCCATGATTTATGGGCGTTTTGAACATTACCAGTTACCAGGTAATGCACTAGAACTTAAAAAGACTATTAAACGTGCGATCGCTCAAACAAAACAGCGATATTTGCAAGATAGCAAACATTCAATATTTGCTCAATATTCTCAGACTGATATAAAACCTAAATATTTAAAATTGCAGGAATTGCTAACTAATAAAAATTGGCTTGAAGCAGACTTAGAGACAACTAGACTAACGTTTCAGGTTGATAAAGAAAAGCTAGTAATTGATTCCGGTACTCCAGCCAGAAAAGCAGTTGCAGAAGCAATTGATGCTTTTTTACTTGAGGACTTACAAATGATAGATTACCTTTGGGTGATTTATAGCAATGGTCATTTTGGATTTAGCGTTCAGTGGCAGATACTTCAAAAAATCAAAAGTGAACTTTTTACCGTGCTTAAGAAAATAGGATGGTTTGATGATGAAAGCTTCCAAAATATCGATGTTGATGAAAGTTATGTAGAAGGATTTATGATTGATGGTAATTCATCCTTCACAACAGATATTCAGACTAAAGATTTTTTTGACCAATATCCGATTCAAGGTAAATGGACTCCGATGACTGTCTTACCAATTGCTCTAGGGTGGTTAAGTAAAGGTGCGCCTGAATGGAATTTTGATTGTGAAACTAAGTACTCTCTCGATACTCCCAAGGGTCATTTACCTACAGTTGGCAAACAAGAAATGGGGGGAGCGTTTCATCACGGCTATCTGCTTTCTTGGATTTTCTCCAAACTTTATCCACGCCAATCAGAATGGTAGACTATTTAGTAGCTGCCTCTCAAACTAGCGCCATCAATTCTAATGTAAGGTCTGAGTTCTACTTGTACCTTTGTTTTAACTTCTTGATTTTTGGCTGCTACTTCAAAAGCAAACTTACCTTTTTCTGAATCGATAATTTCAATATCTTCAACCATTTCAAACGTGAAATTGGCAATAGAAACATCTGAAAGTTTTAGATTAATTTGAACTGATTCTTGAATCATATCCATGCCAAAGCGTAGTTTGATACCTGAAGCGTCAGTTACTTCATAACACCAATATCCATCAGTGGGATTAGCAATTACTAGTTCGGCATAAAATAATTCTAGCATTGCTAGTTCATCAAACTTTTGGCGGAGTTTCATTTTTTTATCCAAACCTTAATTCACGATGCCCAACAAGTTTTTTCGGGAAAATTTCCCTGTTTCCAATGCTGGCGAATTTTGACTGCCGCTCTCGGAAATAAAGCCTCTGAGTTATTAGTGGGAACTGGTTCAATCTCTTTAACTACACCATTAGTTTTATCTAACCACAGTTTGCCAAATAGCTTTTCGTGGGGGCCAAAACAGTAGACGACGCTGGTATCGTCTTCTTTTTCTTTCCAAAGCAACACATAAAAAGCCATGCCTATTTTCCTCTTTTCTGATAGCGGATTTCTGACAGACTGCTACTAGCCTATCAGTTCCACTATGCCAGAGGTGGTGACGGTGGGTTCCAGATGCGACCTGAACGTATTGTCGCTTCATGTGCAGTACGGTAGTCGGTACGAAAGATGCCCTCAAACCGCGATTCAAAGTATTCATGCTCTAATAGAGCTAGATCCTCACCGATGTACTCGCCTCGGCGCAATCGTTCCCAAGCATCAGCAATATCTGGGTCAGGGTCAAAGCGACTAACTCTATCATCAAGCTGGTGTTCGCGGTAGAACAGATGGTTTTTGATCCGTCTGATGCGGTATTCTCGTAAACCACTATTGCGGGCAATTTCTGCTACATCATCAGCTTGGCGGATAGCTTCGTAGGCTTGAGGGGCGTATTCTTCCCAACGGGTAAAATCGTCCATATTGGAGATTTCCTTTAATAACGTTCTTATAGCTTCATATTTATGAAAGGCTAACTTTAAGCTATCTGCTCGTTTTTACCAATATGAGAAATGTGCGAAATGTTTTATCTGTGAGATTTGCATGAATTTTCCAAGGCAATCATATTCATGGCTTAGGTAAGAGAGTCACGCTTAAATCAACCCCACGCAGAGGAAGGGAAGAGAGGAGAACGATCGCATTTTGGCTATTTTGATAGTTGGCGACGTATTGCTTAGTCGCAGAAACATTGAATAATTCTTATTGATTAGTTTAAATGTTGCACAACGTTGAAGCCGCTCTAATCGAAAATACAGAACTTTCCAGGTAAATGAGGTATACAGAAACCCGGTTTCTTGAAGAAACCGGGTTTCTATCTCTGCTGTAACATCATTCTAAATTCTGACCCCTAAAAAAAATAATAGGGTGAGCATCGCTCACCCCACAAACCAAACAACCTAATACCGATCTTCTTCTTCGTATTCTGGCGTTTTCGTTTTTTCCGGTATGTTCAACTTAGGAGCTTTGTAGGGTTTAGGCGATTCTTCATCAGCCCAAACATCTTCTACCTCGTCGTCTTCTTCTTCGTACTCATCCTCGTATTTTCTGTTGTCGTAACGAGGGGGAGGTTCCGGGGTCGCATAAGCTTTTTTGGCGTAATTGTTGCGGGTGGGTGTTGCTTCGCTCCAATTATCTTCTTCTTCTAACTCGTCTTCTTCGTAATAAAGTGTTTCAGGTTCGGGGCGAGGTAAGGGTTGTGCTTTGCGTAAAGGTTGGGGACGGGCTGGGGGTGCTGCTTCTTCCCATTCGTCGTCAGACTCCTGCCACGATTCTTGCACAACTGGTCTGGCTCGGCGAATCGGTTCGGCTTTTTGGAGGGGAACGCCTGTTGGTAGTTGATTTTCTGGTCTGATGGTGGTGGGTCGATAGTATTCTTCTTCTTCGTCTCTTTCCCAAGGCGCTCTACCGATGCCGAGACGTTCTAGGACACCTACGGTTAATTGTACCAGTCGCTCTTCCGATCCCTCGAACACGATCAGACGATTTGGGCCACTGCTGACAATTTCGTCAATGGGAAGCTCGTAAGTACTAATTGTCTCAAAACCTGCAATGCGATCGGGTATTTGAGGAACTCCAATCGAAGCGATAATTAGGGAGGTTACTTTACCAGTTTCCGTATCGAATTTGAAACCCCGCACTCGACCTAGCATTTCGCCTGTTTCGGTGATCACCTCGCAGTTGATCAGGATGCTGTAAATTTCTACATCGACATCATCTTCCAGGACGCTTTCATCATCCACTAGGATAACGTCACCGATTTGACGAATGCGGCTGAGTAGCATATACCTGGGAATGTTGCCGATCGAGATCAGGCTTTCTCGCAAACCGAGTGCTACGATCTCTCGCCGATCGATATCTACCCACAGTTGACTAACCACCCCAAGGCGTTTACCTGTGTCGCGGGTGATTACCTGGGTACCCAAGATGTCTGAGCGTAGGCGGATCTGTTCAGATGTCATTATGTATCCCGAATCTGGGTCTCGAACCCTGTTACAATACTTATCTTAAATAATTGAAACTCCTATTGACCTCTTTTACCAATTAACTTTAACAGAGTAATTAATAATCTTTCCCCCTGCTCCCTGCCCCCTGCCCCCCTGCGAGGATAGTAAATGGACAGAGCTTAATTAGAAATGGTATTTGAGGCTATTAGGACTGTAACTTAATTCCCAAAACTTGGGTATAAGCTCCCCTGGCTTGGGTAACACCAATCACGCGCTCTGCCGATTTAATCATAGGGCCTTTATGACTTACGACGATAAACTGTGCTTGGGTTGACTGTTGTTTGATTATTGTAGCCAATCGATCGACATTTGCCCCGTCTAAAAACATATCTACTTCATCAAAAGCGTAGAAAGGTGAAGGACGGTAACGTTGCAAGGCGAAAATAAAGCTAAGAGCAGTCATGGATTTTTCGCCACCAGACATGGATGCTAGGCGTTGTACTGGTTTACCTTTGGGATGAGCAACTAGGTTTAG
>CAZJJR010000075.1:0-21144 GCA_964546365.1 uncultured bacterium
CCAAGCCAGAAAATGTGAGGAAAATTTTTTGTGGAAATCCCTGTTGCTGTTTTGCCTTCGTGGATAGTCTTAGATCCGATCCTACAGAGTTGGTTATTAGAAGATATCGGTCGGGGCGATCGCACTACTCAAAGTTTGTACATTAGAGGGCAAGTCCAGATCGGGCGTGCTGAGTGGATTGCCAAGGAAATGGGAGTTGTAGCTGGTTTACCGATCGCGGCAAGAGTTTTTCAGCTTTTGCACCACCAAGTTACCTTTGTCCCTATCGTGCCTGAGGGATACCAATGTCAAAAAGGACAGGTAATTGCTAGAATTCATGGGCCTTTTGATGTGTTGTTAACAGGGGAACGGGTAGCCCTCAATATAGCGATGCGGCTGAGTGGAATAGCCAGTTTTACCCATAAATATGTGGAAAAGATAGCTGATTTACCAACTAGATTGGTGGATACCCGCAAAACCACACCAGGACTAAGGCTGTTAGAAAAGTACGCTACCCAATTAGGAGGGGCGGTTAATCATCGTATGGGACTAGATGATGCGGTGATGATAAAAGATAACCACATTGAAGCAGCAGGTGGTATCGGTAAGGCGATCGCTCGCATTCGCGCCCAAATACCATATCCTCTTACTATTGAAGTAGAAACAGAAAGCCTAGACCAAGTGCAGGAAGCTATCGAACACGGTGCTGATATTATTATGCTGGACAATATGCCGATTGATGTGATGGGGCAAGCAGTTCGGAAGATTCGCCAGCAAAACGATCGCATTAAGATAGAAGCATCTGGCTACATTACGTTGGAAACTATCCGTGCGGTAGCCGAAACAGGCGTAGACTATATATCAAGCAGCGCTCCCATTACCCGTTCCACATGGCTGGATTTGAGTATGAAGCTAGACATGAGTACGATAGAAGAGAAAAGGACGCTACAAGAGTTTCCCAAAAAATCCTGATGAACCCTACCCTGGAACAACTAAAAAGTAAATTTGAAAAGGCGTTGATCGCATCTTTTGGCAGCAACTATGCTGGGGTAGACCCAATGCTGGTATCTGCTAGCAATCCTAAATTTGGTGATTACCAGTCAAATGCTGCACTTGGATTGTCTAAGAAATTGGGGCAACCGCCTCGGGAGATCGCAGAACAAATTATCCAAAATCTGGATGTAACAGATATCTGCCAACCGCCACAGATAGCAGGGCCGGGTTTTATCAATTTAACCCTTCAACCTTCATATCTGGAAGAGCAATTAAACTCTATACAAGCTGATTCTCGCTTAGGAGTTCCACCAGTTAAAAATCCCCAAAGAGTAGTAGTGGATTTTTCCAGTCCCAACATAGCTAAAGAAATGCACGTTGGGCATTTGCGTTCTACTATTATTGGGGATTCCATTGCCAGAGTTTTGGAATTTCAAGGCGAAGATGTATTGAGGTTAAATCATGTAGGCGATTGGGGAACCCAGTTTGGGATGTTAATTGCTTACTTGAGAGAAGTTTGTCCGGAAGCTTTAACTACAGCTAATGCAGTTGATTTGGGCGATTTAGTTACTTTTTATCGTCGAGCAAAACAGCGTTTTGATGAAGATGAAAAGTTTCAAGAAACAGCTAGACAAGAAGTAGTAAACCTCCAATCTGGCACTGAAGATTCTCGTCGGGCTTGGCAACTGCTTTGCGAACAATCACGAAGAGAATTTGAAGTTATTTACGATTTGCTGGATGTTAAATTAACCGAACGGGGCGAATCTTTCTACAATCCCTTATTATCGGAAGTAGTTAAAGATTTGGAAAAAACAGGATTACTGGAAGAAGATGCTGGGGCAAAATGCGTTTTTCTCGAAGGATTTACTAATAAAGAAGGTAAGCCTTTGCCTTTAATCGTGCAAAAATCTGATGGAGGATATAACTACGCCACCACAGATTTGGCAGCTTTACGTTATCGGATTTTACAAGATAATGCCGATCGCATTATCTATGTTACCGATGCTGGACAAGCAAATCATTTCACTCAGGTTTTTCAAGTAGCTAAACGGGCTGGCTGGATTCCAGATAACTTAGAATTGGTTCACGTTCCCTTTGGTTTAGTCTTAGGAGAAGATAACAAAAAACTGAAAACCCGTTCTGGGGACACGGTACGGTTGAAAGATTTGCTGGATGAAGCAATTGTACGTGCCCGGAAAGACCTAGAAGTTAGGCTAAAAGAAGAAAATCGATCGGAATCTGAAGAATTTATTGCTGACGTTGCCAAAGTCATCGGTATCAGTGCGGTTAAATATGCCGACTTGAGCCAAAATCGCAACAGCAATTATGTATTCAGTTACGATAAAATGCTGTCCCTGCAAGGAAACACTGCCCCTTATTTACTTTATGCTTATGCCAGGATTCGCAGCATAGGTCGTAAAGGTAATATTGATTTCGAGCATATAGGAACAGATCTGAAAGTACTATTGCAGGAAGCAGAAGAATTAGTATTAGCAAAGCATTTGTTGCAACTAAGCGAAGTTCTCAGCGAAGTTGAACGCGATTTGCTACCCAATCGCTTGTGTGACTATTTGTACGAACTGAGCAAGAAATTTAATCAGTTCTATGAAAAATGTCGCGTAATTGGCGCAGACGAACCTCAGCGGACTTCCCGATTAATTTTGTGCGATTTAACTGCTAGAACTTTAAAACTTGGATTATCTTTACTAGGTATTCCAGTTTTAGAACGGATGTAATTCATGACTTCAGAACTCATGACTTGGTTGCTGTTATTTTTATTCGGAATCATCACCGGATTAATAGCAGCAATTTTTGGTATGGGAGGGGGTTTAATAACGGTTCCCTTCCTCACTTTTTGGGGGGTTCCTATCGTTGAAGCAGCAGCTACCAGTTTAGTAGGAGCATTTTTGAGTGCTGTTTCAGGCAGTTTACAAAACTGGCGAACGAAGCAAATCAATTGGCGTATAGCCTTACAACTAGGGTTGTTTGGAATTTTTACCGCACAACTGGGCGCTGCTTTAGGAGATATAATTCCAGAAATTTGGTTAAGTTGGAGTTTTGCAATTTTTTTACTGCTCCAAATTTATTTAATTAATCTGCGACAAAAAGTATCTATTGAAGAGCTAGAAGAAAATGAAAGTCAAAGTAATTACCCAGAAGAAACTGACAATTCAATAAATAATAAAAATATTTGGGATATTGCTACAATTGGTGCGTTAGCAGGTATCATTTCCGGGTTATTTGGACTAAGCGGGGGTACTGTAATGGTGCCACTTCAGTTAATATTTTGGATGGAACCAATTAAAGTGGCTGTGCGGACTAGTTTAGGAGCAATGATACCGATTACTATATCTGGAATATCCCAATATGCTTGGCAGGGTCATGTGTTATGGATACCAGGACTCTGTTTGGGATTGGGCAATATTTTAGGAGCGCAAATAGGTAGCCGATGGTTAACCCATTTGCCAGAAAAAATAGTCAATCTGCTGTTCCGATTAATTTTACTTTCTTTAGCTATTTATATGTTCGGAAAAGCAGCTATTTAATTGTTAATTCAATTTGATTGCCCAACGATGCGCTGTTGATACTCTTGTTCGCTCATCAATTCTTGAGTACTTTCTACTCGGTCTAAAAATACCATACCATCCAAATGATCGTACTCGTGTTGGAATATTCTGGCGACGAAATCAGTTAATTGTTGTCGATGTTGTTTTCCATCGCGACTGAGATATTCAACTTCAATTGCTTGATATCGGGGAACTAAACCTCGTATTCCGGGAATGCTAAGACAACCTTCCCAACCTTTGATAATTTCATCGGAATGGGCAACAATGCGGGGATTAATCATGGCAGTTGGTTCCATCGTGGGGGCGTTGGGATACCTGGGGTTAGGACGAGATGCCACAATAAATAAGCGATATGATTCAGCTACTTGGGGAGCGGCAATTCCTACGCCATTTGATTTGTTAACAGTTACCATCAACTCATTTATCAAATTTTGGATATGGCGATCGCTAACATCTTCAATCGGCTGGGAAACTTGCCGCAAAATCGGATTTCCTAATTGGCAGACTGTTAAAATTTCTGTCATACGAAATTAAGTAAAAGGCACAGTTTGAAGTATCTATATTTTACTGTACAGACAAATATTCAAACTAGCCTTCGCCAAAGTTAAAGAGCGTAAAATTAAGGTTCGTTTTGTTGGACTGGGAAAGCACCAAGTTGTACCTGCACGGTTTGAAGTTGACCATTTCGTTGGATATCAATTTGTAATCGATCGCCCACTTGACGGCTTTCGATTACCTGTTGAACCTTATCAGCAGTGGTAACATTTTGATTACCGACTTTTTGAATGACATCGCCTGCTTTTAATCCGGCTCTGGAAGCAGGGGAATTAGGTAATACGCCAATCACTAAAACTCCTTCGTTTGCGTTTACTAAAATGTTTCTGTTAGAAGAGTTTTTGATTCTTTCCTTAATCTCAGGCGTAATGGTGGCCATTTGGATACCGACGAAAGGATGTTCGACTCTTCCTTTGGCAATTAGTTGTTGGGCAATTTGTTGGGCGCGATTGATGGGAATGGCAAAGCCTAAACCTTGAGCGCCACCGATAATAGCAGTATTGACTCCGATTACTTCGCCGCGAGCGTTCAGGAGTGGGCCGCCAGAATTGCCGGGATTGATCGCTGCATCGGTTTGAATAAAGCCAATTCGTTTGTCGGGAACGCCTACTTGGGAACTGCTTCTATCTGTGGCGCTAATTACGCCAACTGTAACTGTTTTATCTAAACCGAGCGGATTGCCGATCGCGATCGCCCATTGACCGGGACGCAATCCATCAGAATTACCCAAAGCAACCGCAGGCATAGTACCAGCATTAATTTTTACTACGGCGATATCTGTTAACTTATCTTCACCAAGTACTCTTCCTTCAAAAGTGCGACCATCTCTAAGGGTGACCCTTACTGTATCGGCACCATCTACAACATGGGCATTCGTGATAATCTGTCCTTCGGAATTAATCACAAATCCAGAGCCAGTTCCCCGTACAGTTCTTTCCTGTGGCGGCTCGAATTCCTCACCAAAAAAACGACGAAAGAACGGATCTCTATACTGATCGCTCCCTGGACGCCTTACCGTCCGTGCAGAATCAATCCGCACCACGGCTGGGCCAACTTTTTCGACTGCGGCGACTACAAAGTTATTATCTGAAGAATCGGGTGATAAAGGAACCGGAGCAGCGCTAATATTGCTCGATCCGTTTTGGCTTTGGCTAGGAGCGAGAGATTGTTCGGGGGAAGATAGTTGAGGAAGCTGAGAGCAGCTACCTAAAAAGGTTACACCTGTTGCCGTCAGCAGTAGCAACCGAGAAATTGCTGGTGCTTTACGAGATAAATAGGCCAATGTCATGGTTTGCTAACTATACGATCTACTATTACTATCCTGCACGAAGAAAACTTGACCCTGGTTATCGGATTGTATGAAAAAAGGCAACTAAGCACATTAGCCCTAAGGATGGAGAGCGCGATCGAGTATTAAGCTGCTATGTATTTTGTTTATTGAGACTCATAGGCAAATGGGAAGATGGTAAGAATTATTTGGTTTTCGCTTCCTGTTTTATCCATCTAAAATCTCAACCAAAAAATTGTCATAAATTTTCACTTGCACCTCACGTAACGTCAGGTTCTACAGTAAAGATGTTGCGCTCTGACAGTTAAAAAAGGAGTGAAAAAATATTGCCGACATCCTGGAAAGTTGGCGATTTAGCCAAGCAAACTGGTTTATCGATCAGAACACTTCATTATTACGATGAAATTGGTTTGGTAAAGCCTTCTCATCATACGGAAGTAGGTCATCGTCTTTATACGGAAGCGGATATTGTCCGTTTACAACAGGTTGTTTCTCTACGCCAGCTAGGGTTTTCATTAGCAGAAATTAAAGAATGTCTAGAAAACCCAAATTTTCAGCCAATATCCGTGCTGCGAGAACATATTGACAAACTACGGGAACAAATTGAACTCCAACAAAATTTATCGAGGCTGCTTGAATCTATTTATCAAAAGATGCAAATGGAACGAGCGGTTTCTGTAACTGAATTTATGCAAGCGATCGAGGTAACTAAAATGGTAGAAGATTTATTCAACAAATATTACACGTCAGAACAACGTGAATATTTAGATCGACGAAAAAAACAACTGGGTGAAAGTGCGATCGCAAAAGCGCAACAGGATTGGCAAGATTTGTTTGCCGCCGTCCAAGCCGAAATGGATAAGGGTACTTCTCCCACTGATGAAAAAGTTCTCAGTTTAGCTAAACGTTGGCAAGAACTAATCGAAAGTTTCACGGGTGGAAATTCCGGAATCAGGGAAAGTTTAAATAATCTGGTGGAATCTGAGTATCCAACGATGCAGCAACAATTTGGTTTTCCCAATTCCGAGCTTTTCGATTATATCGCTAAGGCGCAAGCAGCACTTAATCAGTAATAGACTGGTGTTTGAAGATTTGGGTGACTTGCGATCGACAACCAACATCAAGTAAATAATATGATAAGGATGTCGATCGCCATTAACAGCGAGATGGCCATCAGATTGCATTTACCTCATCTTTAATCTAGGAGATTTTGATTGATGACCATCTCGGATACGATCGAACAAGCTGCTAACTCTGTCTTAGTTACTTCTGCTATTAAGCCACCTGCTACTGAGGTAGTTGAAGCTTTGTTGCAAGCAGAAAAAAATGCCAGAATTGATAAATACTCTTATTCCTTTGAAGACTTAATCGGTAACTGGCGTTTATGTTTCATTACTGGAACTAAAAAAACTCGTGCTAAAGCAGGAATAGTGTTGGGTGCGGGACGTTACCTTCCCCAGCTTGTCAAAATTGAATTATCTTATTCCCCCGTATCTGTGGAGGTAGAAAAACTGGATTTTCAACCAGGTGAAATTGAAAATAAGGTAACGTTGGGAGGACTAAAATTAATAGTAAGTGGGCCTGCAAAGTTTTTTAACAAGAAAAACATTTTGGCTTTTGATTTTACCCAAATGACAATCCAATTGTGGGGAGTAAAGCTATTTTCTGGATATATTCGAGATGGGCAAGTAAAGGAATCGAAATTTTATAATGAAAGTATAAGTAAGCAAGCGTTTTTTGCTTATTTTTTGATTAGTAAAAAAGCTATAGCAGCCAGAGGTAGAGGCGGCGGATTAGCGATTTGGGGAAGATAATTATTTTATAAAATCAATAAAAGAAAAAAAGTTACGCGCTACTACCAGTAAATCTCCCCTCATATTTGGGAAATTTTTCGGCCTTCGTAAACATCTCAGGACTAGACCGATCAACTCAAGCGTAGACCAGGTACTACTGCTCATTAATTTCGTGGAAATTAAACTGTAATAGCAGTAGTACCTGAGTCTACGCACAGTAAAGAGCGGGCTAGTGATGCGTGTATCAACTAAGCGCATGGACAGCGATCCACTGCCCGGATTGCAAGGCTATTTTGCCTACTGGCGTAGCACGTACTAAAATTACCTGCTTTGGCGAACAAACTGAGTTTTCAGTGCCAAAATATGTTCGCAGGGGCCTTTGAACAATTTATTTTGGGAATGCCAATTGCAGGTACATTCTGCTTGAATTATACGCTGGTCTGAGTCGATCGTCAAAGAAGGATTGTAAGTTTTTTCTTTATCTTTTACAGAACCTTGTAAAACCAACGCATTAGCAGAATCGCCAGTGGAGGAAGTCACTTTTACTGCATTCTGAAATAAGAAGCGAGTTGCCTTTTCCTCCCTTTCATTTGCAAAACGTAACTTATCCATTGGTAGCGGTTCTCGACTTAATTCTCGCACCCGATATACTTGTTTATTTAGGTCGTAAATTACACTTCCTGCTTGAGTATACGCACTAAGGGCGCTCAGAACTACAGAACGATCTAAATTAAGCCGATTGGCAATAAAATCAGGATTTTGCACCCAATTTCGCTTAAGGATATCGAAAACAGAAAGTTTTGTAAGATTATCTACCTCATAACGAGGGGCCATTAAGTCAAAATTACTCGATCGCGACCAGTCATTGGCAGTCCATCCCGATAACCCCAGAGTAAAAGACATATCCCCCAAATCCGCTACATAGAAGGACGGCATCCCCGTACCGAGTAGGTGAACTGTAAACTTTTTGGCAACTTGGATCAGTCGTTCGAGGATCAGGAGGCGGCGGCGTCCCCAAACGCGAATTACTTGTTCGGAATTTCCCAGGTAAGGAGAACGAGGACAAACTACCTCGATCTCCCAAGGTTCAAAAACTACTCGCACTGGTTGACCAGGTGTTAAATGATACCGCATACTACGCGGCCCTTTCTTTTCTTTATGGCGGCGGAGGACAAAACACATATTGTGAATGTCCATTGGATGCAAGTCAAAGCGAGTGGCGGGTAAAGACATCGCGGAACTGACTTGCAAAAATCCTCTTACCCAGCTATCTGGTAAATCGATTTTGACTTCTTTGAAGGATTCTTCATTAGTAGTTTGTACTTCAAAACCGGAGGGATCGACTTCTAAGCGGGTAGTCTTGTAACTGCGGATTTTCTGAAATTCGTTATATAGATCGTGGGAATAATCGATGTTAGTTGTTCCGCAAGCAAATTCATCGATATTTTTGAATACTTCATAACTCGCCCCCAGTCGTCCGTAACTGGATTCATCGACGCTGAAGCATTCAAAAAATATTTCGTCGGGATGAACGGTGATGACTGGATCGAATAAAAAATAAAGGTCTAATTGCTTTTCAAAAACATATTTACGAAATCTTTCTCTGGCGTCATAATATGGTTTTAGGCGTTGATAACTAACATTATTTAATTCTAGTAATTCAGTTTTTAATGCTTTAATTTGATTGGCAACCTCTTCTCGTTGCGCTGCTACTACTTGCCAGTCAATTTCTAATTGTTTAGCTGCCCATTCTTTATAAGCAGTTTTATCTTTTGGTTTAAATCGTAAATCGGAAACAACTACATCGTGTAAAGCGCTGATTGCTTCCCGAAATGCTACATTTTGCCGCAATTCACCGATGAAAAAAGTAGGTTCGCGCTTAGTGTCGGGAGAAAAGGACATCTGAGTGCGATCGCCTTTGTCAACTACTGCGGTATTTCCCTTGTATGCGTAACTGACTTCCATAGTATTTTGTCCCCAGTTGTTATAAATTTTTATAAATTAAGCAACTTGAACCGCTTTTCTAAAATTTTGAGCTTGTGGCAGAGGTTTACCCTCTTCTAACGATGACTCTATTAGTAGTTCTAACACCTCACGGGCATTTTTCAGCGCTTCTTCGTAAGTATCTCCGTGGGTGTGGCAAAATTCACCCCATTCAGGAAGACTCACGACAAAGCAATTATCTTCGTTAGACCACTGAATGATTATAGTGTAATGATACATAAGCGATCGCTATTTTATCTTCAGATTTGTTATGAATCACAACTTCCTCCCCAGTCACCACCGCTTCCATCACCACAAATACCGTCACTACTGCCAAACTTATCCCCAGAATTAATGAAATCCACATTGGGAATATATCAATTAGTATCTTGACAGTTTATATAATTGTTGTTTACACGGCTATAAATAAGACGACGAAGTATAGGATCGAGAAAATAAATTATCCCTCCTAATATGGCAAAAAATACTACAAAAACAATTATGTAACTTGTGAGAACAGCCATTATTTTTTCCGTATTAAATAAGTAAGATGCAACTAATTTGAGAAAATATTAAGTTTTTCCTAAATCCAGATTATTTTATCTTGATTTATCTGCGGTTCTAACTTCCGAAACAGATTTTACCTGAATTGGCAATTCCAGATGAGGATAAATCTTTTTAATTTTTACCATACTCTGAATTGCGATCGCTTTATCCCCAATTGCCATAGTCACGGATTGGCGGGTGAGAATTTCCGCTACTATCCTCGCTGCTTCCTCACTCCTTTGTGCTTCTTTATCTAAAAAAGCAAAAATGCGTTGTTTGGCGACTCGTCCCTTATTTACGCGAGATAATACGCTAATAAAATATGGTTTCAATTGCTGCAAACGTTCCGGATTGTTTACTGCATAATTTTCCAGATAATTAGTAGCGAACACTTGCATATCAGTTGTGGGATGTTCGCTGAATTTCAACAAATATTCTTGTCCGTCAGCTTCATTGAAATAGCGAGTAACTAAGTTACGTCCAAAACTACGAACATCTTCTCGAATGCTATCGCATAAAGTAATTAAAACACTGGGTGTCAAATCTTCCCCAGTGAAGAAAGTACTGAATAACCTAAAACCAAACTCCCGCGAGTCTTCCCATTTACACTCAACTATTCTCACCGCCGATAACATTTCTTGTTCGTTTGCTCGGTAGCGGTTAAGGTTGTGCAAAAACATTTCTCGCCCCGCTTCTCGCACGGATAATATCTCATTATCTGCCAGTTTAACTATTTCAATTGTCTCAAAATCATCAGCCCAATTTTCCCGATTAGCGCTAATGACATAACCAGCTAATTCTTGAGTAGCAGAAGAATTTGCTCTTAGTAATCTCAATGCAATATCTTTATTAACACCTGTCATCCATCCGGGCAAATCTTCCTTCAGTAATCGTACTAATGAAGCGTGAATGCCTTCTTTTGCTTCCGGTTTCATTAACACATCAATCATTTCAGTTGCTAACCTTGCAGCAAAGTCTGGATAATTTTCTGAAAGTCGTCGAATCGCCGGACGAATGGCATTGCGAATATCTGCTAACTCGTGAGTTATCATCGTTACTAGCAACGGATATTCATTTAACAAAATATTATCGGGAAGTTGACCGAAAATACGAATGCCTACACCACGGATGGATTCATGAGAAGAATTCATCAATGAATCAATTAATCCGGGTGGTAAATCTACTGCACTAATTTCGTGATTTAATAATATACGTGCGCCCAATTCTTGCACTTCTAATAAAGGATGTTTCAGCAAATCGTCAATTACCGACATTCCTAAAGTGCGTAATTGGGAAGTGAAACAAGCTAGCAAAGTTTCCGCTACATCTTTGGCTTTTTCTGCAATGTTATCTTGGTAGACTGAGTTGATTTCGGATTTAACGTTAAAGGTAAGTAATTCGGTAATGATACGTGCGATCGCTAATTTCACTGTATTCTCATCGAGAATTGACGAACTCAATAGTCTTCTAGCAAACAGGCGCGTATCTTGATGAGAGCTAGTAACTAAATCTGCGATAAAATTGATGTCAGATAAGTATCGGTCTCTGCTTTCTTCAATCCAGCGATAAGCTTCTGCTCGTGCTTCGGGGATTATACAATTTAATACAGCTAAAACCAATCCTTTATTAGGTTCGGCTGAACTATATAAGTTTCTTGCTAACTCAAAAGCAAATTGCACTGTTACATCATATAATTTATTCAGTAATTTGATTACCGTCTCTGCTTCTATTTCAGCACAAAACTGCGGACAATCGCGCAATACTTTGACGGCAAAATGATGAACGGGACGACAACTGCTTTCTAAAAGTAATTGCAAAACTTCGTCTGGTTGTTGTTGCCAAAGTTCGGGAAATGCTTCCTCGCGTACATTCGGTTCCGGATCTCCCGCTTTATAATTATTTCGACAAATCCAGGCTTTTGAATTTGCCTTTAATTCATAGCGGGGACTATTTTCATACAAGATATGATTAAACGTCAAATAACCAGCATAACTATCCCATTGTTGCTTAAAATTTAGGGATCTGTTGTTAACGTAATCCCAACGGTAGGAAGTCTTTTCTCTAACACGTTCGGCGTCTGTATTGGAATACTGAAGCAATACTTTTGCAGCCATTTTTACATAATTAGTATCACCTTGTTCTCCCAATGTTTTGAGGCTGCGCCAAACTCGTCGCCGCAGATAATCGCGAGTTAGGTTGCTATAGGCAACTTTCGCATCTGGGGATTGCATATGTTTTTGAAATTCAAAATTTTCTGTTCTGTCATATCTACGGGTTTGATTGTTATATTGATAATTATATTTTCTAAGATATCCCACGTCACGGATATAAACATAAGAGCCATCACTTCTAAACGTACCTTTTTCTTTTTCAAAGCGGTAAGCGAGAATGCCAAAAACTTCTGCATCTTGCCGATATTCAGCCATTTTGAAAATGTGGCGAACGCGCTTAAAGAAGTTGGGTAAAAACTTGACGGTTTGTAAGACTTCCAGTAAAGCTGGGCGGACAAATTCGTTGTCAATCTGATAAATTGTATCGAGAACGGCAAACCGTTGGTAATCCTGGCTTAAAAGATATGCGCTAGGTGAATTAAATCGATATTCTAGATATTCTTTTAGAATTTTGAAAAATTCCTCAGCAGAACCGTTTTTCGCTTTTTCTCGTAATTCTGTTGGTAATTGTTCTATTTTTTTAGAACGCAACTTTGTTTTAGTCGCTTCATCAGAAATTTTATATAAAGCTTCCCAGGCGATGCGACGAACGAATTCGGGTTGATTAGTATTTTCAGATAAAGATTTTAAATTAGGTGCAATTTCTTGGTTACCGCAGAAACCTAAAGACCAAACAATACAATAATCTCTTAGATCGTCACCAGTACCGATTAATGGAATAAGTAAAGGTACTGCTTCTGTTATTTTCAATTCTCCCGCACGCCAAATCGCTCTTTCTATTGGCCATTTTTCATTACCGTTACTGGAAAGACAATTTAAAATTGCTTGTTTACGTGATTCGGGGTTAGTTTCTTTTGGTTTTGGTGTCAGGTTTTCACTAACCAGAGGAGTGCTGACATCTTGATAACCTTTTTTAACTTTTTCAGCAACTAATTTGTCGAAGGCTTTTTGAGCTTGCGCGAGGGGAACTGGCTGTTCCGTTTTGACGCCTTCTTTCAGGGTAGCGCCTCGCCGTCCGTAGCGGAAGTTAACTACGTATCGGTCTTCCCCAGTTTGGCACAAATCGACTTCATAGATTTTGTCGGAAGTGCCTTCTTGATAATGAAGAATGGTTCGTTTGATTAGTTGCATGGTAGTTACCACCTGGAAATTGCGATCGCTTTCCCTCGTTCTTTATAGTTTGGCATATTTAAGGTCAGTACCGCCCTCAACTGCCTCTATATTGGCGATCGACCTAGTAGAAGTCGAATGTTACGCTTATACTGATGAGTATAGAGTAGAGCGTGTCGAGGATTCCCACCCCAGAGCAGAAAACACAATGCTTCAATTTGTGTGTCTGGTTCAGCAAGCTGTATTTGCCTATCAACATAGTACGAATAGACGATCGCACTGGCAATGTTTTCCTTTTGGCAGGTGAGGAAAATATCATTGAAATTTTTCCTAACGGAAATTGGAGATATGTAGGATGAGCAAACCTAACTTTAAAGCAATGAGTCAAAAAGATTTGCAGGCTTACTTTCTTGCTCACCGAGACGATCGGGAAGCTTTTTATGCTTATATAGATAAATTACACGCAGAAGCAACCTGGATTGAAATGCCACCCTTGGAATCTCCAGAAGATTTAGAGAATTATCCTGAGTTTATCGAACATCTTCGCAAAAGTTCCGAACCACGCGATAAAGCAATATAGAAATAATAATTTTTTTACATCTGTCAGTTCTTCATCCAAATTTGGTGATTTGATAACCTAGTTTGGAGCTACTTTTTGATAAATTTTGTTCTCTATAAATTTTTTACCATATTATTTGCTGATTTAAATTTATGTCAGCAGGCAAAGGTTGCAAATTTTCACCAATATTCAGCAGGTAATCTTGCGCTGCGCTACTTCGTTTAAGAAGAGATTCTTGTAAAGCAGATATTAATAAACTCGGATGAATTAGTTTCTTAACAGTTATTCCAGCAATTTGAAAATCTAGTAAATTAGGATAAACTTCTCTAAATATGGGTTCTGCTAGATCGGGATCGAACAACTCTACAAATACAAAAATTGCTTGTCTAGCATCAAAGAGATAACAAACTGATAAATATTTAGAATCAGTCTCTATATAAAAACGCTTTTTGCTTCTATCGAATGAACTTTTCCATAAAATTTGTCCCATATTCTGTCGGCATACTACTATAATATGAAGTTGGTTTTCTTGGTACGCGCCTGCAACAAAACCCCGAAATAAGTCCCAAGTTTCTCTAGGTATTGTTTCTCCATCTTTGCTTTTGTACTGTACTGAAGGGAACAGAGGCGTACTCGTAAGTTTAAGTAAGCGTTGTAATTCTAAGAATCTGGGACTTGTTTTAGGGAGATACTGTTTAATTTTACTATCATTGACCAAAGGTTTAAATGTGTCAATATATTGTCGCTCTAAACTATCAAGTTCTAGAAGTGAAGTTAGAATATATCTAATAACAACCTTGTCTAATCCTTTCCGAGAAAATTGCTTATAACGGTGATGGCTACCTCCAGTCCAACGACTTTTTAAGTTTTTAGCTTGACCAATATAAAGTAATCGATCGCGTTCATCAATAACAAAATAAATGCCAGGGCTATCAGGAAGTTGATGACGTTGGCGTAGAGTAACCTGTCCTACGAAAATTGGAAAATCAGCCATATTTTTTTAGGGTATTTATAAATTAGATAAAACTTCAAAAAATTCTTTATGTGGGACAATGATACTTGCACAAGTAAGGATGCACTCCTTAACAATCTGTTTTTAGGGCAAATCACAGATATTTATGAGGTTTTTGCTACCATATTTACTTTTTCCTTTTGCCACTCTTCTGCTATTTCTTTAACAGCTTCTATTTCTTCAAAATCTACTTGGATTGAAGCAGTTTCAAACTCTACACCTAAAGCTGTGCTAACTTCGAGAATTTCTACAAAACTAGCAGATTGATAATCTGTGTCCTCATACTGCTTTATTCGTTGTTCTTCAATTCCTAGTATCTGAGATAGTTCTTGCTGACTGATTCTGGCTGCTATCCTAGCTTTAATTAAAGCATCAGGTAGTTTATTTAAACTTTCAATTTTAATTTTAATCGGCTGGCTTTTGTCGCAATTAATTAGTCTTTCATATTCAGCAATTTCCGATTGTAAAGCAATTAAGTGAGATTGCTTGACATCACGAGAAAGTTGCCACCCATCGGGATCATTTTTCTTCAGTTCCTCATCCTGCTCTAACGCCCTAATAGAATATTCAAATTTTCGGGCGCACTCTTGGCTGTATTGGTACTCTTTTTCATTTTTAATCATGGGTTCCACCTTAATAAATCTATGGCTATAATGCCTTTTGGATTTAACTGTCTATCACGCTGAAAGAATTCTAATGAAGCTAAACCGTAATCTCCTACAGGTTGATCTGAACGAAAAATTTCGCCTTTATATTTGGATTTCTGTACGTTACGATCCAAGTGATTTAGCAATCTAGGGGCATTTGTTCGGAGGTAATCGTAATCCACATCTTCGGGTTCCCAACACGCATCAAAATCGCCAGGTGTTAATTTACTAGTAACAAAACTCCCGTCAATATATATGGTTCTACAGCCTGCTGCTTTTAATTGGGTCATTGCTAGTTCTAAACCATTTATCATACGCTGTCTGGTTAAACTAGTACTAAATCTTTCCTTAAACTCATCCCATTCGCAAAAATGAATTCCTGGCGGTAAATTGCCATTTTCATCAAATTCTGGAATCACTTCTTCACATCCACGCCACAAATTGACGATCTGGCTCTTGAGAGTATCATAATTATCCTAGCCAACTCCGTAAACTTAAGAAACGCCAACAATGACTGTAGGGGCATCCCTTAAGGATGCCCCGGAAAACATAAGGAAAATAGATACTTAACTTGCTGCCAAACTTTCCACTGATAGAGGAACCAATTCTCCGTTGCGCGTGAGTCCCAGTAACATCGGTTCTTCTGGTTGTATAAACTGTCCGGTGAGTACGCAACGTTCCTCTCGCTGCGCTGTGGCTGGAATACTTGCCCGGATGTCAGACTTCGAGAATTGGGGTTTATAAGCACCGGATTTCTGTTGGACGTAATTCCAAAGAATTTCTCGAATGAGCGCTTGGTAGCCCTGGTTGCCAGCCAGTTCTTTAAGTCTATCCTTCAAATCTCGCTCTAATCGGATGCTGGTTACGTCCATGTCGGTGGTGGAAGTGCGAGTTAAGGCGTGCATAAACTTTCTCCAAAAATGGGTGGACAAATCTATAATACAAGTGTAGTATTTTAAAAGTAAGATTTCTAATTTACAGCTTTCAACAATTACCACCGTGACCCACCAACAGTCTCTTTCCACTCAAATGTCGTCCTGCGATCGCTTCGGCGATGCTATAACTGCCTCATGGGGCAGAGGAACGGCTTTTGGAGTGGATTCTCTGTTGAGGACTTTATATAGCATTGGAGAACGAGGTAAAGCTTTTGAAGGCAATTTTAGTATTGCTAACCATCAACCAAATCTAGAAGCAGATCCATCTAAACGAAGCGGGAGGTACAGGCTTAAAGTAACTGTACCTAAATAAAACCAGAAGAACCAAAACTTCTAACCCCCGCTTCTCAGTAACCAGAGGCGGGGGTTATTTCATAAGGAGTGAAGTCGTGACGATCGCACAACCTCATAGGCGCAACCCATCTGAAGTATTGGCTCATTCGGTAGTGGTGTTTTCTCGGAACTACCTGCCGATGAGTCGGATCAATATCAAACGTGCAATTATCTTGCTCGTAACTGGTAAGGCAGAACCATTAAATCTCACTGAAGAAACATTTTGGCAAGTGCGATCGCCGAGTATGGTGTTCGAGGTGCCAAAACAAATCCGTCTCACCTTTACCAGTAACGAAAGATTATGGCACGCACCTCCGGTAAATCGGCGCGAAGTTCTCAGACGCGACCATCATGCCTGCCAATACTGCGGTAGCACCAAAAACTTAACGCTAGATCACGTAATTCCTCGGTCAAAAGGCGGAAAACACACTTGGGACAACGTAGTTATTGCCTGCGAGCGGTGTAATTCTCGGAAAGGCGATCGCACTCCACAACAAGCTGGAATGCCTCTTCGCACCCAACCGAAAGCACCTATGCACCCAGTTGTCACTTTTGCCGAACAGTTCTGGCGCGACCAACAGCAAGAAAACCTGGAATAGCGGGAGAAACCCGAACTACCATGCTGAAACTCACTTACACCGAAAATGGCTTTAACTTAGAGCGTCTGGCGCAATCTCTAGAAGATTGGGTCACGGCACGAGTGATTCTGTCCCTGCGAGCAGGTTGGCATATTTGCGTCGAACCTACCACGGCTTCGTTTTTGCTGCCTGCCGATTTACCAGGGATCGATCGACTGGAAATGGAGGCACAACGCGAAGATTCTGAAATTATTGCAATATCCACTTGCGACGCCGAATTTGCCGAAGTTAGCTTGCAGGGAACTTGGGTTTCAGCAGGTAAGGAAAAAGACGAGGGTGTGTTTGTCGTCACGATGAGCGATCGAACGGAGTTCTTTTTGTTCAAATTGTGGCAATTATCTCAAATCGGCGCTTCTTGCGTGAGTGAATAATGAAAAGGCGCACCGCAGTGCGCCTTTTTGCTTTCTTCGGGGAAGTTGATATGACTAGCACAATAAATAAGGAAGAGTACATAAGACTCCTAGCTGAAATCTTACCAAGAGTAATTCATACAGAAAATGAGCATAAACGACTCCTAAAAGAGGTAGAAAAACTCTTAGAAGAAGATATCACAGACGAGCAAGCCGAGTTGTTTGATTTGTTAGTAACTCTTATAGAACAATATGAAAATAAGCACTATCAACTAAAAGCGGCAACACCCCATGAAATATTAAATGAATTGATGCTAGCCAGAGATTTAAAACAAAAAGACTTGGTAAAAGTTTTTGGTTCTAAGGGTATCGCTTCAGAGGTAATTAATGGCAAAAGAAGCATTAGTAAGAATCAAGCCAAAGCATTAGGAGAATTTTTTCATGTGTCGCCAGTGTTATTTTTGTGATGAGATCGATGCTAATTCATTTTCAAGCGAGGATAGAAACTAAACAGCAGCCATTCTCAATCTAATTAGTAAATCATTCAAGTCTGATTTAGCAGAAGGAGTTTCTGGTAATTTGCTTTTCTCAAAAGCTGCTTGCAATTCCCACTGTAACCGATTAAATTCTTGATGATGAAATTCTAGATCGGCATCTTCTAAAATAGATTTTTCAGCATCGGTTAACTTGCGCTCGATTAATTCAGGAATATAAGGCAATTGAAAGATTTCATTCAAGTTTACTAAATTAGCTTCTACTACTCCTGTTTGCATCAAATAAATGCCAGTTAATAAGACACGATAAATATAAAGAAGCGGTTTAATTCGCTTTTCTTTTTCAAATAACTGCCATTGAGTTTGAGCAAATCCCCGATAATGGTGTACGTGGTGGCTAGTAATACAAGCTTTGGCAATTACTTTTAATTCTTCATGTTCCGGGGTGGTGTAAACAACCAAAGGCGAGTACAATTGCTCTAATACGTAACCGTTTCTTTTGAGTAACAGAGAAAAAAACTTTTTTATATCGTGAGTTACCAAGTCTATTAGCAAATCTTGGTGAAATTCAGACAATTCGATCGTCTCTCGTCCGGTTTCTAACCCTACTACTTCCCGTATTGGTAAAATGTGGGAACCTCGTAAATCATAGTCAGAGTCGGGGGAAGGAAAACCATATAAATGCGCTCCACTAACTGTGGTAAATAAAAACGGATATGGTTGGGCGGATATTACTGGTAATAGTAGATTTTTCATAATTTTTCAAGGGCGATCGCATTCAATTTGTTTATATATAGCAATGCCAACCCAACCTCCGATCGAATCGGTATTAGTGATTAAAGTTCCAGTACCATTCGTGATATCAATTTTAATTAATTTACCGTCACTTGCCAACCCAAAGCACTTGCCACTTACACCATACAAAAATTCATCGAAAAATTCCATGCTACTAAGGTTGGGAAATCCAATGTTGCCAAGAAAAGTGAGCGTACCGTTATAGAGATCGGTAGTTACTAGATATTTTTTATGGTAAGAATCGATTAAAGTAATATATGCGATGCCATTGCGATCGAATGCTAGTTGACCGCAATTGTAGTCTTGATTGGCGACGGTGACTAGAGGCGTACCCTTACCCGTATTTAAATCGATCGCGATTAATTGTTTTTCAGTCGCGCCAAAAAGGGTATTCCGAATTCGATTGTATGCCAAACCCACCACATTGAGACCGATATCGCCAATAACTGTCGATCGCGCCGTCACGGGGTCAATTTTAATTAATTGTGTAGTTTCACAGTCATCCTGCCGAGCGATTCCGTATAATCGGTTACCCATAAAAGCTATATCGGTAACTGCTTTCGCGATCGATCCGATTAACTTAGTTTTGCCAGTAGATAGGTCTATGGTATAAAGTTTACTCAGTTCGCCACGGGTAAAATTTTGTACGAATACTTTACCAGCACGAAGAATCGGCTGAGACGACAACTCTGGTTTGGGATAATTTACCACTAATTTAATCGGAGAAACACTTCCTCTTTTTTGATGATTAAGGTAAACATTTTCTACATATTTACTGTTCATAAAAAATCGCTCAACGGTACTAATAAGTACCATTGAGCCAGAGTGAGCGAGTTCCCTTTCCATTTTAAAATTTTAGCTTCCTAATTTATTTAGCTCGTTTTTGGGGTGCTATAACCAAATGACAACAGAGGTCGATTTTGTAGTTTAACCTTATTGATGTGAACTTTATTGCTCTTGCTTAAGTAGTTTGATATTTTTTTATGCTTACTTTACCTTAATAGATATATTCTAAATTTTCAACATCGGTTGTTAACTGTCTTGAGTAACTAAAAGCACTCGAAAGAGATAAAATCCGTAGAAAAGTAAGAAATGTAAGAAAAGTAAGACGGCTTTATAGTTAAGTCGCACGACATTATTATCTGACTTAACTCAGATCTTGCAGCAGGCATATCACCTTAGTTTATTGCCAATAGCTAAACTGGAAACCCTATATTTTTCATGAAAAAACCCGGTTTATCAGGTCTTGTTGAGAATGGTGCAAGATTTGAGTTAAAAAAATTATTCAAAAAAAGTAAATTTTATGTTGACTGAAACTAGGTTAAATTATTTGCTTATATTGTTTATTTAGCCAATTATACCACCTAGAAAAAACTTACTTATCCTACTTATCTTACTTTCTAACCAAATGTGTTTTTAGAAAAATTTTATCATCGTCAACTATCTAAAGAATGATTTTATATTCTTGTTTCTCGTCATAACACGGGATAATGAGAGTTTGACTGCACTCAATACGATCTGACGATTCGATGTCCCTAGCGCTACCCGATCGCTTGGCAGTAAATTTTCATCGGTGTTTCGGTATAATATTTAAACAATGCCGGACATAACCAGCCTTCCATTTGATTAGATTCCCAGCGATACCAGTTACCACCATATTCTTCCTTAATCCAATTTAATTCGGCTTGATATCCGGGAAATGGTTGGCTAGAGAATAATAATTTAAACCCTTTTTCTGCATGGGGGATATCTTTTACCAACCAATCGATCATGGCGGGAATACCGCTGACGAAAGGTTCTCGAAAAAGCCCGACTCGTTCATCATCAAATACCCAAGTATCTTGATATTTGTATGGAAAAATTACCATGATGGTATTAGACATTTAATCTACTCCTTTCAAGCTAATTTTAAATATATTGATTATCTCATTCTTGGGGATTTTCGATGATGAGAAGGATTTCTACTACCTGGAGAGAGATTTTGGATTTCGAGGGGTGAAAGTCGTTCTTGAACTGGTAGTTCGTCACTCACATCAAGTACGGGTTCTTCCTTGGCTAGAGGACGTTTTAGTAAGATGTTAATCTCTCTTTCAAATTGACGCCTTCCTTCTTGAAAGAAGTCTTCCGAACTTGACCGATATAAACCGTTGGTGACTCGTTGGGGAACTGCGATCGCAAAACTTGGTAGACTGACTACAGCCAGGAGGGGAAAGGCTAAGGCAAATGCGATCGGTAAATTAGCAAACCTGCTTTTCCGTAAAATTTGCATATTGCTTATACCATAAAATAAAATTTTCGTCAATTCTATTATACGCGCTACAATAAAAACCTTGCGGTTAATTAATGGCTAATCAAATTTTAAATCAGCCAAAAATAACCTAAAATTCTACTAAACT
>CAZJJR010000075.1:21184-21974 GCA_964546365.1 uncultured bacterium
ATTACTTGGCTATCTCGGCCCAACAATTATACTCGATTACATTCTCTCCAAACCAGAACACTCCTTAATCGTACAAAGTTACGAACCAAAGGAAATGACCTCTGGGGTAGTAAATGCCGACGGTTTCGGGGTAGGTTGGTATCATTCCCAACGAGAAACAGACCCGTTTATTTACAAAAATACCCTACCTATTTGGGGTGATGTCAATTTAACCAATCTCAGTCGCTATATCGAGTCGAAATGTATATTGGCAAATGTCCGCAGCGCTACAGCCGGTCAGGCAGTAGATTTAAGTAATTGTCAACCTTTTCATCAAAAAGGATTGTTATTTACTCACAATGGATTCATTCAAAACTTTCGGAAAACCTTATACAGACCAATTCGCAATCAATTAAAAGATGAAGCTTACCAAGCAATTGAAGGTTCTACCGATTCCGAACATATTTTTGCTTTACTAATTAACCAATTCTTGACCGAGCCAAACATTAGTTTAACTCAAGCCTTACAAAATACATTGCATATTTTGGCAGAGTTAGCTCAACAGCATCAAACAAATTTTTCTGCCAATATCATCGTTACAGACGGACGCCGTTTAGTTGCTTCTCGTTTTGCCAACAAATCTCCAGCACCTTCTCTGTACTGGTTACGCGATGACCCCACATTTTCCAATGCAGTAATTGTTGCTTCCGAACCTTTATTTGCCGCTGATTGGATGGGTATTTCCGAAAATAGCATTATCAGTGTGGAGGAAAACCTCGATATCGAAGTCCTTAGTTTGTAGTAAGGACTT
>CAZJJR010000076.1:0-8935 GCA_964546365.1 uncultured bacterium
ATCCTGAGCCAGGATCAAACTCTCCGTTTTGAAGACGTTTGTTTTGGCTTACAAGAAAACTAGTTTTACTAATTTCCTCTGTTAATTAATTTCTTTAACGAGGTTTTGTGTTATTCTGGCTTTCAAACTATATTTTTTTCTAGGTTCGTAGCGGCTTCACGAGGCGCTCGCTTTCGCGCTGGCTCTCTCTCGACCGCTTTACTAATCTAACAATCCTTCCATTGCTTGTCAAGCTTTTGGATAATCTTTTTTTGAAAATCCTACAAGCCTCATTCAGCAAGGGGTTTGGTCTGACAAGGGGAGAAAGGGGTTGAAAAATTAAAAGAAAACAGATGAGTAAGATTGCAATATGCTTTATCTCCGCACGCTCCACCAAGTGGCCAATCGTGGATATGCTATTGTAGTGAGTCGAAAGATTTGGTGAGCAGGGACTAAAGTGACGATTACCTTTCAGTTAATCATTGCAAAATTAAATAAGTTTTGGAGCGATCGCGGATGCCTGATTGCCCAGCCTTATGATGTAGAGAAAGGGGCAGGCACAAAGAATCCTCATACTTTTTTAAGAGCAATCGGCCCAGAACCTTGGGCAGTAGCCTACGTGGAACCTTGCCGTCGGCCAGGCGATGGACGTTATGGAGAAAATCCCAACCGCTTCCAACACTACTATCAGTATCAAGTATTAATCAAACCTTCTCCAGATCGTATCCAAGAAATTTATTTAGATTCGCTCAGAGCATTAGGCATTCATCCAGAAGAACACGACATTCGTTTTGTGGAGGATAATTGGGAGGATGCAGCAGTAGGAGCTTGGGGCGTAGGCTGGGAAGTATGGTTAGATGGAATGGAAATTACTCAATTTACTTATTTTCAGCAATGTGGAGGAATTGACTGCCGTCCCGTTTCAATTGAAATTACCTATGGTTTAGAGCGATTGGCAATGTATCTTCAAGAAACAGATGCGATCGCTAAAATTCAATGGACAGATAACATTACATATGGAGATGTTCATCTGCAAAGCGAAATAGAACAGTGTGTCTATAACTTTGAAGCTTCTAATCCAGAAATGTTGTTTACTTTATTTAATCTTTACCAGCAAGAAGCAGAGCAACTAATTCAAAAAAGATTGGTTTTACCAAGCCTTGACTATGTTTTGAAATGTTCTCACACTTTTAATCTATTGGACGCTAGAGGGGTAATTTCTGTAACTGAGCGAACTCGCTATATAGGTAGAATTCGCAATATGGCAAAGCAAGTAGCTCAACTTTACTTACAACAAAGAGAAAAGTTAGGTTTTCCGCTTCTCAAGTCACCACAAGAAAAAGAGCCATCTCCCCAGCTGGTGTCTTAAATTAAGGGATAAAGGAAATGAACGGTAAGAATTGGGGAGTAAAATAAATCCCTAGTTAAAAAAAATTACCAATCCAGATGTTAAATAGTGATTAAGGTAGCTGTCAAATAGCAGTGATGAATTTAAGTGAAATTTTAGAACCAATAGCTGACCTGTTTAGAAAAATGGAAATTCCTGGTTCCATTGTTCATTGGGGTCATCCTTTAATGATGGGTATTGTAATATTTGTAATGGGTAGCTTCGTTGGTTGGGCAGGATGGCGGGGAAGGTTGGTTACCGATCCGGATGCGGCGAATAAAAGTAAAACCGATCACCGCAAAATAGCACCTTTGATGTTTTTATTTTTAGCAGCCGGGTACACTGGCGGCTTGTTATCTTTGGTGATGCAACATCAACCAATTCTAGAAAGTTACCATTTTTGGACTGCTTCGATCGTACTAATTTTATTAATTATTAATGCAGCGATCGCACTCGGTAATTTTGGCAAAAATAAAAATAAAGTTGTATTTCGCAACGTTCACGCTTACATAATTAGTATAGCTCTTGGTCTATTATTCCTGCACGCCTTGTTGGGATTAAAGTTAGGTTTGTCCATTTAGAACCAAAATGTAGCTAATGAGTCAAGCCATCAATGGTGTAATTCTTTGTCTGGCCTATATTATAGGGCTGTTATCTACGGCATTTCCTTGGGGCGGATATGTCTTAATCGCCTTAGGAGTTGGATTGGCATTCATATTACCTCGTTGGTGGAAAAAAGGCCCAAAGCCATTTATATGGGTTGCATCTGGAATGGTAGCGCTACTAGCAACTATTTATTTCCAAGCGAAAGTTCCACAACCAGCAACTAATGATATCAGTAATTTTATTAGACCAAATGATGGTAAGACTCAAGCACAAGTGGTAAAAGTGCGCGGTGAAGTTGAAAGTACACCTCGTCTTACTAGAAATCAAAGAGCGCAGTTTTGGTTAAAAGTTATTCAATTAGATGAGGTAGCTGGTAGCGATCGCCCGATGGTAGTGGGCAAAGATGTAACGGGTAAACTATACGTAACGGTCCCTTTATTACAAGCTACAGGTTTACATCCAGGTGATGAAATAGAAGTTACTGGTAATCTATATAAACCCAATCCTCCCGACAATCCAGGAAGCTTTGATTTTCAGGCTTATTTAGCTAAAGAAGGCGCTTTTGCAGGTTTAAAAGGTCGTCAAATTAGTTTAATAAATACAAAAACCGAACCAGAATGGGGATGGTGGACGATCCGACAAAGAATAATTCGCGCTCAAACGAATTGGTTAGGCATACCGGAAGGGCCATTAGTTAGTGCAATGGTACTGGGAAGTCAAACAGTTAACCTGTACCTTTCAGTAGAGATCAGAGATCAATTTGCTAAGGTCGGACTAGCTCATGCTTTAGCTGCATCTGGCTTCCAAGTATCACTGATTCTCAGTGTAGTGTTGGCATTGAGCAGACGACTGCCAGTGAAAGCAAAATTTGCCTGTGGCGTTACAGCTTTGTTGCTTTTTTTAGGTTTGACTGGGCCGCAACCTTCAATGCTGAGAGCAATATTGATGGGTGTTGCTGCATTATTTGCTTTAGTTGCCGAACGGAAGATTAAACCAATAAGCTCTTTATTATTAGCTGCAACTTTATTATTAATAGTTAATCCTCTTTGGATTTGGGATTTGAGTTTTCAATTAAGTTTTTTAGCTACTTTAGGATTAGTAGTAACAGTGCCAGTTTTACTTAAATGGCTAGATTGGTTACCACCCTTATTTGCAAGTTTAATAGCAGTTCCTATTGCAGCTTCATTATGGACTTTACCGTTACAATTATATAATTTCAAGATTATTTCTCCTTATAGCGTAATAGTAAGTATAATTACTACAATTCCTTTAACAATAATTAGCATTGGCGGCTTTATCAGTGCAATTGCTGCATTAGCTTGGCCTTTAGCAGGAAGTGCGATCGCTTCATTACTATATTACCCCACTCATTGGCTAATTTTGCTAGTTGAGTTTTTTTATAAATTACCAGGAAATTCAGTAGCAGTCGGAGCTATTTCAAGCATTCAATTAATGGTAATTTATGTAATAATATTGTTAATATGGTTGTTTCCTAGCTTTCATAAACGCTGGTGGATAGGCGGGTTAATAGCAATTTTATTAATTGTAATTCCGGCTTGGCAATCCAAATCAAATTTATTTCGAGTGACCGTTCTTTCCACAGATAGAGAACCCGTATTGGTGATTCAAGATCGGGGAAAAGTTGCGTTAATTAATACTGGTGATGCTAATACAGCAAGATTTACCGTACTCCCATTTTTACAACAGGAAGGCGTAAATAAAATTGATTGGGCTATCGCAACTGATTCCGGGCGTACTACAGATAACGGATGGGCGACAACTCTTGATAGTATTCCAATAGAAAATTTTTATAGTCATATAGAGCCAAAATTTGACTCAAAGAGTCAGTCTGTTATTGCCAGTGCCATACAAGCAGATAAAGGGAATTACCAAAATTTGGTTGTTGGTCAAACAGTGCAGATTGGCTCCTCAACAGCCAAGTTAATTAATAGTGAGTTACCTATCTGGGAATTCCAGATTCAAGGGGAAAATTGGTTATTACTGGGAGAACTTCAACCGGATCAGCAAAATCCATTGGCAACTAAGGGAGAGGTGGGAAAAACTCACGTCCTTTGGTGGTCGGGACAAAAGTTAGCGCCAAATCTGTTGAAAGCGTTAGAACCAGTGGTTGCGATCGCATTTTCTAATTCCGTTGCGCCAGAAACCTTAGTTGAATTGCGCCAAGGAAAAACCAAGTTTTACAGTACTAGTCGCGATGGCGCAATTTTATGGACTCCCGATACTGGCTTCGATACTACTTTGGAGTTAGCGGAAAACCAATCTAGTTTGCTCTAGTGGGGTGACAAATTAGCATAAAGATGAGTAAAATTAATAAAAGCACCTATGGAGAGGTGGCAGAGCGGTTGAATGCGGCGCACTCGAAATGCGCTTTGGCGGAAACGTCAACGTGGGTTCAAATCCCACCCTCTCCGTTGATTATTCCCATTCATCAAATAATTTTATTAATTCTCTTAAAAATTTTTAATAAAATAAATGTTATTTCTTCATTTAAAAGTTTGTCTGCCAAATCAAAAGGATTGGTGGGTTTTGGCTTAACTAGATGAAAATAGTGGTTTTAAGTCAGTGAAAATATATCTCCGTCGAGTTATCCATCTTTTAGACGATCGAGTTTGGAATGGTCATTAAAACTATATTGGTTTAAGCAGGTTATTAACGTAGTTTTTAAAGGTTTTTTGAATAACCTTTAAATTATTTGAATTTTAAATTATGTTTTCCTGAATTTTATGGGGTAATCCTACATCAAAATGCGTCCAGCCATCGCCGCTTTCCACCTTAATATTTCCGCCCATTTGTTCCACCAGCTTTTGAACTAAAGCAAGCCCTAAGCCGGTACCCCCTTGTTTCCAAAGGTCTGCTTGGAGAACTCGATAAAACTTTCTAAACAGATGAGGTAATTCAGCAACAGGTATTTCCACTTCATTACTGACGCTGAACACAGTTAAAGGAGCTTGATTATGAACTGTAAGTGATGATTTAGAGTGATTAATTAATGAATTAGGCTCTCCCTCATTGTCAGAACTAGTCGCTCCTATTCCTCTACCATATGGATAATACTCAACCTTCAAGATTATGCCGCCTCCAGATGGAGTATATTTACAAGCATTGTTCAGCAATTCTACAACTATTCTTCCCAATCCAGCCCGGTCTGTGAGTAAGGGAGGTACATCAGGAGAAAGTTTAAATTGAAAGTTTTGGCTGCGTTCTTGAACGCGGCTGAGAAATGGTTCGACAATAGAAGGTAACCACTCTTGTAGATTAACTGATTCGGCTAGAGATAAAAGATAGGATTCCGCTTCTAGTCTTTGCAAGTCTAACAAATCGTTTATTAATTCGGTTTCGCGATCGCACTCGGATTTGAGAATTTGTAAATATCTTTCTTGTCGTTCTGGTGAGGGAGCAATTTTTAACATTTGAATGGCCATTTTCATATTAGCCATTGGCGTCCGCAATTCGTGAGAAACTGTACTCAAAAAGTCATCTTTGAGCAAGTTCAGCTTTTCTAATTCTGCTACTCTTGCTTGCTCTGCTCGATAAAGTCTAGCTTGCCTAATCGCGATCGCGCATTGATTTGCCACTTGTTGTACTAGTCTAATTTCTAATTCTCTAAACGCATATTCCTTATGATTAATTAACCACAAATCTCCCAACACACCTTCATTATCAAAAATGGGGCAAGTAAACATCGATACTAACCCTCGTACCGGATTAGGAACGATCGAACAAAATTGAAAATACTCTTTTCGTAATAGTTGATTGTATATTTCCGGCCATTTTCCCATTTGGGCTACCCGTCCTTGTTCGCCTGGAATGGAAACGGCATATTCATAACAAATAGTAGAAGTACCTTTTTCAAGGTCGTAAATAGCTGCGTTACAAGAGCTAATATTTAACCCAGTTGCTAACTCTCTAACCGCTGTTTGTAAAATTTGGTTTTCATCTAAACTATCTCTTACTTTATCCGTGATGCGTTTGAGCATCGTTTCTAATTCCAATGCTTGTTGTAACTGGGCAGTTCGTTCTTGTACTTGGCTTTCTAACTCAGCATTCAATCGAGAAATTTGTTTAAAAAGAGAAGATTGTTGAATTGCAAGCGCTAACGTACTGGCTAAATTTTGTAACAATTCAATTTCAAACGGTTGCCAATGACGAGATTCCGAACACTGATGAGCGCATAATAAACCCCACAACTGTTTGTTAAATACAATTGGTACAACTAAATTAGCTCTAATGTTTATTTTTTCTAAAAGTTTTTTGTGACACTCACCAATATTGGCTATTTTAATATCATCAATAGCCGATATTTGCCCTTGTTGAAACTTCTCAATGTATTTACTATTAAAACAAGTATCATTACAGTAAACATTTAATACTGATGAGCAATTTGGTGCAATAGATTCTACAATAAACTTACCTCCATTTTTTCGATCGATTTGGTAAATAGCTACTCGTTCTACTTGTAAAAAGCTGCGTACTTCTGCAACGGCTTGACTAATAATTTCATCTACGTTCAATGACTGACGAATGCGTTCTTGCATCATTCCTAACAAACGCTCTCGTTCAGTTTGTTGCCGAAGAGCTTCTTCTGCTTGTTTGCGTTCTGTAATATCTTGTGCTGCACCATATATTAGCAGTACCCGCTCTTTATCGTCACAATAAACTGGTTGGCTGTAGTCGCGCAGCCAACGAATTTTTCCTTCTTTAGTAAAAATTCTGTATTCGCTGATATCTGATTGCCAACACAAAATGGTTTGTAGGCGCTCCAAAAAAATTGGCATATCATCAGGATGAATCAGCGTTTGCCAACCATTTCTTGCTTTGATTTCTTCCCAACTAAAACCAGATATTCTGCTAAAAGCACCAGTAATCCAATCAGTGATAAATCTTCCTTCAGAATCAATTCTAGCAGCATAGGCAAAGTCGGATGTTAGTTCGGAAACTATTCGATAGCGTTCTTCACTTTTCGCTAATTGTCTTTCTGCTTGCTTGCGCTCGGTTACGTCTCTAACAATTAAAACAATTTCTTCGTCAAGTACGGGTACGATTCTAGCTTCAAAATCATATTTTTTACCATTGTTTATTTGATATTCAAAAGTTTCTATCCTTTTGCTGATAGATGCTTCTTTAATGAATTTACTAGCCTTATTAGCAATTGGCTTGGGTAGTATTTCCGATACTTTTTTGCCTAATAATTCGTTAGCAGGTAATTGAAGCTTAAAATTAGGAGGAGCTTTATAATCTAAATAAATACCATCTTTATTTAAAAGAAAAATAGCATCTGGTATGGCATCTAATAAAAATTGTGTTGTTTGGTTAGGTTGCCATGCCGAGTTAGTTTGCTTTGAATTGCTAGTATTAATAAATATTCCTACAAAACCAGTAATTTTGCCATTAGATTCTTTAATGCTTGAGTAAGTTACTTCTACCCAAAATCGATTACCGTCTTTTCGCTGTAGTAAAATTTGTCCCGTCCACTGACCCCGATTTAACAGGATACGGATAATTCTTCGTGCTTGTTCGCTACTTTTTTGGGGAAGAATAATAATTTTATCTATATTTTCACCTATTACTTCTGATGCTTGCCATTGATAAAGTATTTCGGAATGGCGGTTCCAGTAAGTAATTCTTCCTTTCCTATCCGTAGCAATAACGGCTTGAGAAATATGATTTAAAAGGGATGCCTCAAAACCCATTTGCTTTTCTACCTGCGGCTGTACTTCTGCCGCTATGAAGATTGATGAGCTTAGTCGATCGACTACGCTATCCTGATGGTATTCATCTAGACTATCGAACCGTTCTAGTTTCATACTTACAATTATGCGTCTCCTGGTTCAGAGTAAGTGCTACAACTACCATTACAGAATCAGGCTAGACCAGCTAATACTAGCAATGTAAACTCTTTCCCTGCTTGCGTCCATAGGAACATATTTTTTTATATTCATCAGTCCTCAGATGGATACTAGCAAAAGAGGATGTAACTATTAAAACACTTTAAATTTATTTATAACGTATTGTTAATCAACCTTGAATAACACTTGAATGGCTGGTGCGTCAAGATATAGATGCCGGAAAATATGTTAAAATTTGTAAAAAAGAATTAATAATACTCAAGAAATGAATCAACCTAAGTTAGAAGAAATTTCGGCCCAGTTAGAAAGTAGCTCTTCTCGCGATCGAATGCTTGCTTTAGCGAAGCTGAGAGATGTTCCAGCAATCGAGGCAGTGCCTTTGATTAAAAAAGTTTTGGATGATGAAAACTTACAAATTCGTTCAATGGCCGTGTTTGCTTTAGGGATAAAACAGACACCAGAGTGTTATCCGATTTTAGTGAAATTGCTGGAAACTGACCCGGATTACGGCATTCGTGCGGATGCAGCAGGTGCTTTGGGTTACTTAGAAGATAGACGTGCCTTAGAACCATTGGTACGGGCTTTTTACGAAGATACCGATTGGCTGGTGCGTTTCAGCGCGGCAGTAGCGCTGGGAAATCTGAAAGACTTACGTGCTTATGAAGTATTGATTGAAGCTTTAGATAGCAAAGAAGTGGTTCTGCAACAGGCTGCGATCGCAGCTTTGGGTGAAATTAAAGCCGTAGAATCAGTAGACTCTATTCTCCGCTTTGCTCAAGCTGAGGATTGGCTAGTACGCCAGCGCTTGGCAGAAGCTTTAGGGCATCTTCCTCATCCGAAAAGCGTTCCCGCTCTCAAATACCTAGCAAAAGATAGCCATCACCAAGTTGCAGAAGCTGCAAAAATTTCCTTACGTCGTTTAAATGATGAAGCTTGAAGGATGAAAAATAAAGATTAAAAAATTATTCCCATTCCCATCTGCCCACCTCCCCATCTCCCCATACCTTGTAAGATTGGAATCGGGATTGAAAAAAACTTTTGGCGCGAGAAAATTTGTTTCATGGATATTCAAGAATTTTTCCAGCTAAGTGCTGGC
>CAZJJR010000076.1:8968-11724 GCA_964546365.1 uncultured bacterium
TTTAGCGTTTAAACAATCGGAGAATGGCAAGTCCAATATCACTATTGAAATGCTGCCCGCAGACGATCCGAAAGTGATCGAACTATGTCAGGAGTATAACGTACCTCCAGAAAGTGCTAGAGGTGCGGCTCGCGTCAGTTGGGACGGCACGATGGAATGGGATGAGGAAAAACACGCTGGTTCTTCGGTGTTGGTACCGATTCCCGATCCCGATAAGCCTAATGAAGGCAAGTTGTTGCGGGATGTAGGCTATGCTGAAAAGGCGGGAGTTGCCGGTCGCTACATTATGAGCGGCGATGGTGCGTTAACCTTGATTACCGAGTACGAGACGATGTACTCAGAGGAGCGCATTTGGTTTGCCAGCCCTAATTTGCGGCTGAGAACTAGCATTTTGAAACGGTTTGGTGGCTTTAGCATGGCATCTTTTTGCTCGGAAATTCGGATGGGCGTTACCCAAAGTGCTGCCAAGCAAGCAGATGCTTCTGAAGTAAAGGTTAAAGGTTAAAAATTTAAAATTAATAGCAAACTGGCTGTTATCCGGTTAGTTATTGGTTTTCCTTTTTTTCCTTCTCAAGAGGAGCGCGACACCGACAGTCGATCGTCTTTTTCGCCCTATCCCCCATCAACCTATTTTTCCTTACAAATAGTGAGAAGTGAGAAAATTCTGCGCTAGATCGATCGCTCAGCTGTTACTGCGTTTGTCACCTCATCGGTGTTTCCAGATGGGGTCAATGTTTCAACTAATGCTTTGAGTTTATCGTGGAAGTCGGTAGATGGGGGATTTGGGGTGAATTGGTCAATGGGTGGATGGTTAAAACTAAAGTTAACAAAGGTTTCCGGTTTTCCATCTACCACTTGTTGGTGAGATTGATAATTTCCCGCAGCGTCACTCCCCAAAGGAGAAAGTTCGGACTCTGACAAAGCTGATTTTGTTTCGATCGCAGTTTCATCTAATTTAGGTCGAGATGGGGTAATTTCTGCGATGGCGACGCTGGAGTTGCCCCATTGTTCCTCTTGACTAGTTTGCAGCAATGCTTCAAAGGGAGTCGAGCTAGGAATTACTTCGGATCGTTCTGACGAGCGATCGCAACAGGGGCTGTAAATACTTGAAATTGAAAGATTTGTAATGCGATCGTCATCTTCAGGCCATATTTCTGCTCTTTCAGCCCGACTAGCAAAGTTATCCTGGAGTTCTTGGGGTAATTTAGAGCAAATCAATCTTTCAAATTCGTACTTGAAGTGATAAAGCAATTGGTTGCGTCGCAGCCAAATCACTAAAATTTGCTCGACGGAAATCGCTTTATACCTCCCTTGATATAAAGCTTCGATGACTGCCAAACGAATCCAGTTAGCTGGATAATGGACAAGCCATCGTTCAACCAATTCACTAGATCGGTAGCCGCTCAAATCAAAACTGTAATTAGCTAAGAGCAGTGCAGCGGCGGCGGCATCCGCATTATTTTCTAGCACTGGAGAGCTTATTTCTAGATTGCTCATCAACTATTAATAGGGCGGTGCAGAAACGACATGAGAGAAAGGGTGGGCGAGAGGGAGAGAAGGACAATTAATTTTCATATTTCATTAATGACCAAAGTTTAACCTGTCGGTTAGCACTCAAACTTGGCTTAATATTTTGGGGGATCTTCTTTACCTGTTGCCTTACAAACTACCATTTATTAAAGCAATACCAAACGATCGGTAGTGTAGACGGGAATGAAAACCTCTTGCTTTTAGCCTTTTTCTTCACCCTTCCTCTATGCGATCGGTTGTGTAAGCTGGATTGACCACCTCTTGTCCTATTCCTTTCCCCTAGTAGATGGTGACAACCTCTTGGAGTGAGAACAGATGATTGAAGTCGAGCATTTGTGCAAAATCTACGGTTCCACCCCGGCAATCCAAGATGTTACCTTTAAGGTTGAGCCGGGAGAAATTGTGGGATTTTTGGGGCCGAACGGAGCCGGAAAAACCACCACAATGCGGATTTTAGCTGGTTATTTACCAGCTACTAGCGGTACGGCAAGAGTTGCTGGGTACGATGTCCACGAGGATTCGATGGCAGTACGGCAACGGATCGGCTATTTACCGGAAATACCGCCGTTATATCCCGATATGACGGTGGAAGCATTTTTATACTTTGTAACGCGCATTAAAGGTGTTTCGGCTGGCGATCGGGCTGATAAAGTAAACTCAGCCTTGAAACGCTGCAATCTGGAAGAAAAGCGAAAAGTACTGATTCGCAAGCTTTCTAAAGGTTTTCGGCAACGAGTGGGCATCGCTCAAGCGATCGTCCACGACCCGCCAGCATTAATTTTAGATGAACCAACAGTAGGTCTAGATCCCCGCCAAATTATTGAAGTCCGAAATTTAATTAAGAGTTTAGCTGGTAGCCACACGATTATTCTTTCTACCCACATTTTGCCGGAAGTAAGAATGACTTGCGATCGCGTGACGATCATCAATCGCGGCAAAGTGGTAACCACCAATACACCAGAAAGTTTAGAAGCTAATCTCACCAGCGGATCGGGCTATGAAATAGAAATAGAAGGAGATGCGGATATTGCCTTAGCCAGACTTTCCGCAGTACCGGGAGTACATTTGGTAGAATCTATGGCGATACCCCATTTGCCAGAAAATCGCGTAGCCTATCGAATTGTATCGGAACCGGGAGCAGAACCAGGGAAAGAAATAGCTGATGCTTTGGTGTCAGGTGGACTGGGATTATGGGAAATGCGACGCACTCGCGCCAGCTTAGAAGA
>CAZJJR010000076.1:11743-21609 GCA_964546365.1 uncultured bacterium
TTCCTGGAATTGACAACATTAGAAAAATCTACATCCAGCGAATACGAAAGTGAGAGTAAAAAAAGCTCTAAAAAAGAAGAAATAGAACCAAATATAAACTTGATAAATAGCTTGGAAGAGCGAGTTGTCAATCAATCTGAAACTGATGAAAAATCAGTGGAAACCGAGCCAGAAAGCGATCGAGAAAAGGAGGTAGAAAGTTAGATGCGAATAATTTTTGCCAACATTATGGCGATTTACCGTAAGGAGTTGCAGGGTTATTTTGCTTCCCCTTTAGCTTATGCGATCGCAGGAGTTTTCTGGTTTGTCGCTGGCTGCTTTTTCATGACTATTCTGTTGGGCGAACTCAATCAAGCCGCAGCGATCGATCGCCAGATGGGAGAAAGCGCTCCCCCTTTCGATGTAGCTTACAGAATATTACAAGGTTTCATGAACGTAATGGGTTCTTTTTCCCTATTCGTACTACCAATGCTTTCAATGGGACTTTATGCAGAAGAACGCAAGCGGGGTACCCTGGAACTATTAGCTACCTCACCAGTGACTAATTGGGCAGTAGCAGTAGGCAAACTATTAGGGGTATTAACCTTTTTCACTGCGATCGTATTACCAGTATTGGTATATGAAACAATGGTTTTGAATGCTGCTGATACACCAGTACCTCCAGGAGTACCTTTATTAGCCCATTTAGGATTAATCTTATTGGCTGCTAGCGTTTTATCATTAGGAATGTTTATTTCCTCCCTGACTGACAGTACGGTTTTGGCAGCAATTTTTACTTTTGCTGGTGTCTTGCTCCTGTGGATCGTCGATTTTTTTGCTAGTGCTTGGGGCGGTAATGTAGGAGCAGTTTTAAATTATCTATCCTTGCTGAAGCATTATAGCAATTTAGTGCAAGGAGTTTTCGATACTAGCAGTTTGGTATTCTTTGCTAGTTTTATTGCCCTGGGAGTTTTTCTGACTGCTCAATCGATCGATACCTTCCGCTTCCAACGCTCGTAAACGATTGTAGTCAAACAGAGAGAAAAGAAAGAATGAAATTGGTGAGTTATTTCCGTGGCACTACCGAATTAAATCTGCATTAGTAAATCAAATTCATAATGAAAAAATTTGACAAATGACAAACGAATAATTAGCCAATGAATACTTTTAAGTTCAGCCAAAAATATGGGTAGTATCTGTTTTGGATCGGACGAATGCTGTTCGTAATGGGTATATCAGCTTGGTTCGTATCAGGTAAATGGTTACCCATACCTTTAGCGTTAGTAATTGCGGGAATAGTGGCAATCGGAATTTGTTTGCTGACTTTAGATAGCGCTGATTTAACGGCTGCCTCTCAAACCTTTTGGGGACGACGTTCGACGCAAACAGGTACTAATGCGTTAGCTGCTACAATTTCCGCGATCGCAATTTTAGCAATTATCAATTTTGTCGGAGTACGCTATTCGGCGCGGTTTGATTTAACAGAAAATCAACTGTTTAGCTTGTCGCCCCAATCCCAAAAAATAGTTCAAAATTTAACTCAGCCCGTGAAGGTGTGGGTATTCGATCGCACTCCCCATCCTGAAGACCAACAATTATTAGATAATTATCAGCGATTGGGAGCTAATTTTCGCTACGAATACGTCGATCCTAATGCTAATCCAGGATTAGCTAGCAAATTTAATGCTAGAGAAGGTGGCGAAGTTTATTTAGAGTTCGGTCAGAAACAAAAATTCGTTCAAAGAATCGATCGAGACCAACAATTATCCGAAGAAACGATTTCCAGCAGCATCCAACAAATTCAGAGCGATCGCAATTCTATAATTTACTTCCTGCAAGGTCACGGCGAACACCCACTAGAATCTCTCCAAGATGGATTATCTGATGCTACCAAATACTTAGAACAGAAAAATTTCACCAGTAAATCCCTTAATTTGGCCGAACGTTCCTCAGTTCCTCAAGATGCTTCCGTAGTAGTAATTGCAGGGCCAAAACGAGCCTTATTAGAGCAAGAAGTGAATGTTTTGCGCGATTATCTCAACCGAGGCGGCAGCGTTCTCCTCATGCTCGATCCCAATACCGATGTAGCTTTGGATAAGTTACTAAATGATTGGGGTGTCAAACTAGAAAATCGTTTGGCTGTCGATGCTTCTGACGATGGAAGACTGCTAGGATTAGGGCCGGCTACTCCCATCGTAACGAATTATGGAAATCATCCCATTACCAAAGATTTTGGCAACGGCATTTCTTTTTATCAACTAGCACGTCCCATTGCGATCGAATCGGTGAAAGATGTTACGGCAACACCCCTTTTATTAACTAGTCAGGATAGTTGGGGAGAAAGCGATATCCAAAACAAGGAATTAAATTTCGATTCAAAAATCGATATTCAAGGGCCTTTAACTTTGGGAGTTGCTCTTAGTAAAAAAATTGAATCGAAGCCCGATCCTCAACCAACACCAGCTTCCCCTAACGCGGAAAATTTATCACAAAACTCAAAAGAAAGTCGTTTGGTCGTCATCGGTAATTCTCAATTTGCTACTGATGGAAAATTCGGTCAGCAGTTAAATGGAGACGTATTTCTTAATTCAGTGAGTTGGTTAAGTCAACAAGAAAATCAAACTCTTTCCATTCGTCCCAAGCAGCCAAATAAGCGGCGAATAAATATCACAATTGCCCAAGCTAGCTTATTAGCTTGGATTAGCGTGGTGATTTTACCTTTAATCGGTTTCGGTGCTGCTGGTTGGCTTTGGTGGCGGCGGCGGTAATTTACTATTCATTTAATTGATGTTTGGCTGATGGGAAGTTGTGGAGATGGGAAACGACAGGAGAACATATTTTTATAATTTTATTTCCCATTTCCCTTCCCTCTAACACCTGTCAGATTAAGGTTGGTGGTTGTTAAATATGAAGTTCCAAAAATCTACGCTCATTTTGATTTTTTTAGCCCTATTTATGGGCGGAATAGTCTATATATGGGAAAAAGAAGGAAGACCGCAAATAGAAGCGGCCAAAGCAAAAGAAAATTTAATTTTTGACTTTCAAGAAAAAGATGTTCAGTCTGTACTCCTCAAAACTAAAAATCTAACTCTTCAATTTGACAAAAATATCAAAAACCAAAAAGATCGATCCGCGCCTAAGTGGTTGCTGAAAATATTGGAAAATACTCCAGCAAACGCCACCGAGCAGGCAAAAGATAGTAAACCTACGCCTTCTCCAGAAGCTAAATCAACCGAGCAAGCAAAGGATAGTAAACCTACGCCTTCTCCAGAAGCTAAACCAACCGAGCAAGCAAAAGATAGTAAATCTACGCCTTCTCCAGAAGCTAAACCAACTGATGAAGCAAAAGAAAGAAAAGAATTAGCAGCAAATGAAGCATATGTATCTTATTTGCTGAACTTGTTAGCCAAGTCAAAAGGCGATCGCATTATTGCCGATCCTCGGATCGAAGATGGTTTAGATAACCCTTTGGCAACGGTGGAGGTAAAGTTAAATAATAAGCAAACCCATCAACTAATCTTGGGTAATTCTAATTTTAATAATACTTCTCTGTATGCGCTAACCGATCCTCCCCAACAATTAGAAGAACCACTAAAATTAGTTTTAGTACCAACTGATTTTAAGTATGCCGTAGATCGGCCTTTGTCGGAATGGCAGCAAGAAGAACAGCAAAAGCAAAGTACAACTCAAAATACAGGGAAATCTTCTGCCAATAGTTCCCCAAAAAATGATAAGGAAAAAGCTGAAAAAGGTAAAACAAATTAAATTGGAAGTTGGGTTGAATTATAGCTAGAATCTAGACTCTAGCTATAACTACCTAATTATTTTTCAGCTTAAAGTGTGGCGAATCTCTTCGAGCAACTCTTCCATTGATAAAGAAGTGGGTAAAATTTTAGCAGCTACTTCTCTGACTACAGGCTCCAAGAATTCAATAGAGGAAGTAACTGAAGGAGAAAAATTTTCCGTTGTATTGTCAGTATTAAAATGTTTTGCCAACACTAAAGTAGGAGGTTTTTGTCCAATACATCGCAAACCATCAAAAGCTTGAACTAAGACCGAATAATCTGGTAAAGAATTTCCCAAATCAATTAATAACAAATCAATGCTATGATGCTGAACTTGGCGTAAAACTTCCGCCCAAGAATGACCGACAATAGCTTTGAATTCAGCCGTTTGTAAATATTGAATTAAGGCTTGCAGCCATTCAGATCGTTTTTTATTACTAGATGCGATCGCAGATAAATTATGTTCTTGATTAGCTAGGCTATCACTAGAAGTGCTTTCTATCTTGTTAAGAGATTTTCTTAAATCTGGCAAATTGGCAATATCCACGACCAAAATAGTTGGCTTGCAGGTCATACCGGCTGCCACTTGAATTGCTTCTAACAAAGTGGTGGTTTCTGATGAAGATTCTCGAGTTGGCAAGCAAGGAAATACCTGCAATGGTAATTGACCGTTTTGAAAGCTTACTTGCATCGCTGCTTGAGCCATTTGCTCGTCTAGAATAACCAAAGGCAAACTGGCTAAAGCGTCTCGCTGGCTCAGATGTTCAATATAAATAGAAGAATTGGCAACTCTACCATCCAGCAACACTACATCAGGCTGCCAAATGCGTGCGAGGAGTTCCCCTTGTTCCAAATCGTCAGCCTCTAAAACTCGGTAGTTATATTGATGCAGTAGCCTGCTTAAATCTGGGTGGAGATAAGAGAGAGTACGATCGTTTTCTGGATACTGAGAATGTTCTTCGGAGGGAATTTCTAAACTAGAAATTTCCTCTCCTAGTTGGTTGCGATCGTTAGAAGAAACTACCCCTCGATCGACCGAATTAACGCAAATCCTCAAAATAGTTAAACCAGTACCAGCAGGTTGTCCTTTTTCTGCAACTTTATTGGGTATTACGATAGTTTCTAAAACGGTTTGTAACGCATCAATTTGTACTGGCAAACTCAAAAAACTATCGGCTCGCTTGCTGTAAGCATACTCTTTTTCTGCTACCGTAGCAGTTACGATTACCGGAATATGTTGAGTTTGGGCAGATGCTTTTAGTAAGGTTAAAACATCCCAACCAGAAAGTAGGGGAAGCAGTGGATTGAGGAAGATCGCGCATGGCTGCAACCGTCGTGCTTTTTCTAAAGCTTCCGTACCAGAACGAGCGATGACGATTCGATAGCCTAAACCTAATAGTTGTTGGCTCAAATCTTCAATCAATTTGGGGGTTGCTTCTACCAATAACACTATTCGGGAAGGAATAGTTGGATGTGAAACGGTTACTTCTGTTTCTCCATAAACTGGAGAAGATAAGTGATGGGTAGTCGAATATAAATATTGGTCAGCCTCTTCAGTAGGGTTGTTTTTATGCTCGCTTGTTTTCCATACTTTTTTAGGCGGGCTGGGAGGTAGTAGGAGTGTAAATTCGCTGCCCGTGCCTACTTTGGAAATAAAGGTAACATCGCCACCATGCAGACGAGCTAAACGTTGAGTTAATACCAGCCCCAATCCGGTGCCATCAAACTGACGAGTGAGCGGATTTTCTAATTGTTGAAATTTTTGAAAAATGAGGTGCTGTTTGCGATCGGGAATGCCTATTCCAGTATCCCAAACGGTAAAAGCAATCCAGCCTTCCCAACGACTTACCCGCAAGCCGATCGCGCCATTTTCTTCAGTAAATTTGAGTCCGTTAGAAATCAGGTTCACCAGCATTTGACGCAAGCGCAGTTCGTCAGCGATCAAACTATCTAAACCCGGTTCGATTAATAAAGTAAAGTTAGGTTCTCTAGTAGAAGCATTAAGTTCTTCTTCTTCTGTTTTGTTTTTTCCGAGGTAGAGTTGTCGTGCTTGTTGGTAGGCGCGATCGCAAACTGCCAAAATATCCACTGGCGCTAGAGTTAACTCTAGTTGACCGGTTTCCATGCGCGTGAGATCCAAAATATCGTTAACTACCGTCATCAAATGACGGGCGCTTTGATGGATTAATTTGGTGTAGCGAATTTGGCGATCGTTTAGTTCTCCTAATAACTGATCCTTCAGCAAACTAGATAATCCCAATACAGCAGTTAAAGGAGTTTTCAGTTCGTGACTAATGCAAGCTAAAAATTCATCCTTTAGACGGTTGAGTTGAATTCAATCAGCATTGTTAGCTGCTAATTCTTTGGCAACTTGCTGTTGTTCGGTGACATCTGTAGCTAACATCAGCCACAAGCTATTATTCGGAATTTTTTGTTGGCTTTTTTGCTGAGTCAGCTTTAACTTTAGTGCTTCGTATTGACTGCGATAGGATGAATAGCCACTTTCGTGGGGAGTTCTCAAGATTGGGGGTACTACTCCCGTATCATCATTGTTGGCACCGATGGTTGCTAAATGAAGGTTTTCCGCAGAGAGGATTTCTTCTAGTACGGTTTTGGGATTAAACTTATCTGCCCATAATACTTCCGGGTTGGCTAAAAAATTATCGAGGGGAATTTTCACGAATTGCCAGACTCTCTCCGAACCATTTTGCATGGTGCAGACACAAAAACAGGTGTTGGGATGATTACCCAGATGGCATACTTGAGGCAAAGGGCCATCAAGGGAGGAATCCAGACGATCGCTTTCTTCCCATTTTGGAAGAGAAGCAGACAAGGTGGAAAAATCAAAATTGCTAAAGGTGGAAACCCTTTGCGTCCAATCTCCTATTTTGCTAGCTTCTCCTGAGTTCGGTACTTTTTCTAATAGTGCGGCAGCTTCTCTTTTAATTAATTCCGGATCGGCGAGCGCTCCGAAATGCTGACGCCATGCGAAATTTTGGCTGATCGATCGACCGTTGCTAGTTTGCAACATAATAGGCAAAGGTAAGCGCTCCAGAAGTTCTACCAGGGGAGAGAGCGAGCTTAGAGAATTATTAGTGTTTTGGCTAACCCCTGAGAAAGAGGCGGTTGAATGCTCCAAGGAGGGATTATCGGGTAAATTTTCGGGAATTATGCCTTTAGCAACAAATTGCAATAGATATTCGCTGTCGAGCAAACCGAGAAATTTACCTGCTTTGTCTACCAGTGCCCAGTGAGAGAATGAGTTGGTTTTGCGATCGGACTGTTGCAAGTACGGCCAGAATTGCTTGAGGGTAAGCTCGGCTGGTACGATCGCTAATGGTTGCACGATCGATAAGCCAAGATCTGATAGGGATTGCCTTAAATTCAGTTCTGGCTGGGAAGTTTCGTCAATTGCAGATTCAGCATCTGTAGGAAAATCGATTTCTTGGTGTTTTCCTTTTTCTGGCTCCTTTAATGGCAGCCCGATTCCTACCCCCAAATAGGGCAACAAGCTACTCAAGTATAGGACTCCCAGAGGACGCTGCTGTTCGTTTACTACTACTAGACGATCTGTATAAAAACTTTGGTTTTTAGCGGCATTGCTTTTCACCTGGCTGAAAATTCCCAGCACGGTGGCGATGTTCATCCTCTGCGTGCAGGTAGGAACATTCGCAATAAATTTTTTTAAGCTGGGAGTAGGCATGGGTATATGCTTTTTGGTTAGCAGTTCAAAAAAGCTAGAAACGCCTCCCATTATCTACAGTCCTTGTTGGATGCCTCAACTGATACAGCGTGGCTTTTGCAGAGCGTCTTTTCCAGATGGAAGCAACGCCGCTAGAGGCTTTTTTTGCTTAATGCAGAGTTGGAGGCGCTTAAAATGGGATTTATATATTAATTATGTGCTTAACTCAAATTTTTCTTATACTGAGGCAATTACAATTAATGACTATTCAAGTAATGTTAGCTTAATGTTAAGCATTGTATTGATTCTCTCGCGGAAAGTCTATCCTAAGAGGGAACTGCTAATTATACAACCAGTTCATACCTTTACTACCTAACCGGCGTGCGATCGCAACTTTCTATCTGTACATTCTTGCCTTCTGAGCCACTGGCTCAGTCCTTAGAGCAGTTTTTGAGTGGCGAACGCTATATACTGACTCAACTACAGTCAAAAGAAGAGTTTCTAAATTTTGTGGAGTCTCGCAAACAACAGATCGACTGCCTGATTTTACAGGATGTTTCAGATTTGTTGAGCATAGTCAATCATCTTTACGATAGAGGAACGCTCTTACCTAGCGTGATTTTAAAGGAAGATCGAGTAGCGGAGGGAGAAATTCAAACATCCGAAACGGAGATTAACGAATCTACATTAAAATCCAATTTTAGTAACAACTCACCGACCTCCTCCTCCCAGGATGAAGTAGGTTTTTATCATTCTGCTACCGTGTTTATCTTGGGTAGCCAATTGAATAAAATTGGCGATTATATTGACCAAGCGATTACTCAGTTCCTAGAACTTTCTTCAGAAACTTCTGTCTGCGAGCGAGACTCGATCGTTGACACGATCGCTACCAACAATTTTTTGATCCAACATCAAAGAAGGCTGGCAGAAAAATTAAGGGAACGACTAGGGTACTTAGGCGTGTATTACAAGCGGAATCCCAACTATTTTTTCCGGCATCTTTCTCTGGAAAAAAAGCAGGAATTTCTAGAAATGTTAAAAACCGATTATCGAGAGATCGTTTTGACTTATTTTGCTCAAGATAACAATTTAAATCAAGCAATCGATCAATTTGTCAATACTGCTTTCTTTTCAGACATACCAGTTACTCATATTGTGGAAATTCATATGGAATTAATGGACGATCTTTCCAAGCAGCTAAAATTGGAAGGACGTAGTGATGAAGTTTTATTGGATTATCGTTTAACCTTGATCGATGTAATTGCTCATCTGTGTGAGATGTATCGCCGTTCCCTTCCCAGAGAATCTTAACTAATGGTTTATAGTTAATAGTTCGTGGCGAACACAAGAGCGAACTATAGACAACGAACAATGAACGATGAACAATGAACGATGGACAATGAACAATTGATACAAAATTATGCCACCTCTTAAGAAAACCTATGTTCTCAAGCTTTATGTAGCGGGAAATACACCCAACTCCGTTCGGGCCTTAAAAACTCTCAAAAACATTCTCGAACAAGAGTTTCAAGGAGTTTATGCTCTAAAAGTCATTGATGTGCTAAAAAATCCACAACTAGCAGAGGAAGATAAAATCCTTGCCACCCCAACCTTGGCTAAAATATTACCGCCTCCGGTGCGGAAAATAATTGGCGATCTTTCAGACCGGGAAAAGGTATTGATTGGCTTAGATTTGCTGTACGAAGAACTGCGTGAAGAAGAGGAATTCGGGGTTTAAAACAATTTTCCTCAGTTTTACAGACAAGTTGTGTGGTAAACATAGCTATGTGGCCATTTGATTTATGAGGTTAGGTTACACCCTTTTAAAACCAAAGCAATGAAGCGAGATAATCAGATTGAGCAAAATAGCGATTCCGTAAAAGGAGTCCAAAAGATTCGCACCCTGATTGAGGGATTTGATGATATCAGTCATGGGGGTCTGCCAGTCGGCAGAACTACCCTAGTTAGCGGTACTTCTGGTACTGGTAAAACCTTGTTAGCAATTCAGTTTCTTTACCACGGCATCATTCACTTTGATGAAGCTGGAGTGTTTGTTACTTTTGAAGAAGCGCCCAATGATATTATCAAAAACGCCTGTAGCTTTGGTTGGAATTTACAAAAATTAGTCGAGGAAGGCAAGCTATTTATTCTCGACGCTTCTCCCGATCCCGAAGGACAGGATGTAGTTGGTAGTTTCGACCTTTCTGCGTTAATCGAGCGGCTGCAATATGCGATTCGTAAATATAAGGCTAAAAGGGTTTCGATTGACTCGGTAACGGCAGTATTTCAACAATACGATGCTGCCTCGGTGGTACGACGAGAAATTTTTCGTTTAGTCGCTCGCCTCAAACAAGTAGGCGTTACGACGATCATGACTACCGAACGGGAACAAGAATATGGCCCGGTAGCGCGTTTTGGGG
>CAZJJR010000076.1:21619-21877 GCA_964546365.1 uncultured bacterium
AGAAGAATTTGGTTCCGATAACGTGATTATCATCCGCAACGTTTTGGAAGGAGAACGGCGTCGCCGCACGATGGAAATCCTCAAATTAAGAGGAACAACTCACATGAAAGGAGAGTATCCTTTTACGATTACGAATGATGGCATTAATATTTTCCCGCTGGGAGCAATGCGACTAACTCAACGTTCTTCTAATGTCAGGGTGTCTTCAGGAGTGAAAACTCTTGATGAAATGTGTGGGGGTGGTTTTTTCAAAGATTC
>CAZJJR010000077.1:0-21784 GCA_964546365.1 uncultured bacterium
GCAAACTATGGGCTGGTAAAATAGCTAATTCAGTGGTACGTAAAAACGGCGCAAACGGTTCTGGTAAGGTAAACTCAACTCGCCGATTATCTATTTTGCGGATCGTCGGTAATGCACCGCTTTCACCGATTCTTAAGCCGTCTCTGATATCGGTATTAATCTTGTCGTTCAGGTAAATGCGATCGTAAGTAAACACCACGTCATCTGCTGTCAGCGGTTCGCCATCCGACCACTTTAATCCCTCTCTGAGAGTAAATACGATTTTTTGCTTATCTTCGGAAAATTGCCACGATTCGGCTAAAGCTGGCTCAATTTCTCCCGTTATCCCGTTTTGGCCGATCAGTCCTTCGTAAACGAAATCTAACGCACTCGGCGATGACTGATCGAGGGCATAATTGAAAGTAGCCGGTTCTCCCACCCTACTGGCAACGATTTGGGATACTTGAGATGCCTGAGTTCTCAGTTGAACCGGGTTACATGATGAAAGTGCGATCGCGCTTAGTAATGCTAGAGTTACTGTTAACCAGCGCCGCCAATTATTCCATTTAATAAAAGGAAAAATTTTCATATTTTTTTATATTCATAGGGTGGGCAGAAGCCAACTAAAAAATTAAATCTTTTAAGAAAAGATACTGTTTATTTTTTGCCCACCCTAACGTACCTACAATCTGTTGTATATCCTAACTAACGGACACTCTCTAACCAAAAAAATTAAAAATTTAGTTAGAATTTACCAACAAAGCAACTGCATAAGCTGATATTCCTTCCTCTCTCCCAACGGGGCCTAATTTTTCATTAGTAGTAGCTTTAATGCCAATTTGCTCCGGTTCCAATTTAAGAACGCTGGCGAGTCGATCGCGCATAGCAGAAATATGAGGTTTCAGCTTCGGACGTTCCGCCACTACCACAGAATCAATATTACTAATTTGCCAACCCCTATCTACTACTAATTGATTTACCTGACTCAATAAAACCAAGCTATCAGCCCCCGCCCATTTCGGATCTGTGGGTGGAAAATAATGACCGATATCCCCCAAACTGAGCGCCCCCAACATGGCATCCATAATGGCGTGAGTTAGCACATCCGCATCGCTATGTCCCAACAAACCTAATTCATGGGCAATTTCCACTCCGCCCAAAATTAAACGCCGTCCTTCTACCAGTCGGTGAATATCGTAACCGTTTCCAATGCGAAAAAACATTCCAAAACCTCTATAAATAAAGGGTTTTAGCTCTCAGAACTTTGGACTGAATCTAGTGGTTTATTTGTTTGGTAGTCCAAAGTGCTAGGCTAAAACATGAGTGACGAAACCCAGAATATAGCAATAACGGAAGCGATTAAAGCCTAAATCTTCTAATCTATAAAAAGCAATAAGGTGAAATATTATGTCAAAAAATACCTGGAATGCCAGTCTTTATGAGGATAAGCACGCTTTTGTTTGGCAGTATGGGGAAGCATTACTCGAATTGCTATCTCCACAACCAGGAGAACGCATTCTCGATTTGGGTTGCGGAACGGGACAACTAACCCAAAAAATTGCTGAAACTGGCGCGATAGTAGCAGGTATCGACCAATCTAACGAGATGATTGAAAAGGCCAAAAATAACTATCCCCAGCTTGAATTTGCAGTGGCAGATGCTAGAGATTTTCAAGTTAAAGAACCTTTTGATGTGGTTTTTTCTAATGCTGCATTGCATTGGATTCCGCAAGCAGATGCAGTTATTCATTGCATTTGGCAAACCCTCAAACCAGGCGGTCGATTTGTGGCGGAGTTTGGCGGTAAAGGTAATGTCAAAGCAATCGTTGATGCACTCAATAACGTTTTAAAAGAAATCGGTTATGCCGATGCTGACAAAATGAATCCGTGGTATTTTCCCAGTATTGGCGAATATAGCACTAAACTAGAAAAACAAGGTTTTGATGTAACTTATGCGGTGTTATTCGATCGCCCAACACCTCTAGAAGGAGAAGCCGGAATCGGGAATTGGCTTAAAATGTTTGCCAGCAATTTTATTAGCGGACTTTCTCCTGAAGAACAAATAAATGTGATTAAAGAAGTCGAGCAACGATTGCAACCAATTTTGTATCGCGATGGAACTTGGTATGCAGATTATCGGAGAATTCGGGTAGTTGCGATTAAAAATAAATAACTTTATTTGATTTGTCGAGCGATCGAATATTAAAGCGATGCAGAGCCTCGTGTTCCCTAGTTCCCAGGCTCAGCCTGAGAACTAGTAACTGATGAAGTTAAGCATCATTGCTTAGAAATCGGGAGACTTCTAAATGAAGGGAAGCAACTTCGGGATTGTTCTGAATAGCTGAGTAATATCTCTTCTGCGAGTCAGTCCCCTCCTCTGACGGTAAAAGTAAATTACGTGCTTCTTTGAGCAGTTCATCTACTTGATTAAAGGTAACGGGTTCTTTAGCGCTGAGGGTTTCATCTACGAGGACGATAAACTGAGAGATGGGGCGCAACCAGCTAAACCATTGGTCTTCGATCGCTAGTCGGAAAAACTCACCTTTGGATGGAATTCTTCCGTGAGAATATTCGTAAGTAATTTTCTCCGATTCTAGTAGTGCTTTGTGTAAACGCAACATCCCATTTCTTACGTTACGCAATTGCTGGATGGGAATTTCTTTTGGTATGTTATTGGCTTCCATCACGTCATGCTATGCCAGTCAGTACTTTTTCTATTTTGTCATATTAAAATTTGGTTGTGGTAATTTAAAAGATGGTAAATTTATAATGTTAGATAAAAGTTAAAAGGTGAAATATATAGCTTTATTGCTGTTATTGACGGTATGGTTAGCAATGGCACTTCCGGCGGAAGCATCTTTCTGTCGTCAATTTAACGATCGCAAAATTTGCATTCTGAATATCCAGCGTAGCGCTAAGCATCACTGGGAATACAGAGTAACCATTAGTATTGATGGGATTGCCCAGCCAAAAGAGGTATATAATTGTCGCGATCGCAAAACGGTGAAAAAGAATGGAACTGTTGTACCATTTGAAACCGATGCACCGGGCGACCTCATTTGTAACCTTGTTAACAAATAATCATGAATGAAGAATTTGGGGTAATTTCTAATCAATGGTTGGATTGGCTCGCAGTATTTGGCTATATAACTTTTATCGTATTTGTAATGTGGCGGGTGTTTGTTAGCAAATAAATTGAATACACTGAAAGCGATATCTAGTTGCGTTCAAAACCGTAAATCGTAGGTTGGATTGAGTACAGCGAAAACCAACCTACAGAGTATACAACTAATTGAGGAAATATCAATGGCAACCAAAGAAGAACTTCGGCAAAACTTCGATCCTAGCAGTATTGGTGTTGATAATGGTAACTTGTTAGGGCTACCGTTTGACTACGATTCTGCCAATATCATCGTGTTCGGTATACCTTGGGAAGTAACTGTTTCCTATGGCTGCGGTACGGTGGCGGGAGCGAAAAGAGTTCTCGAAGCTTCTCGTCAATTGGATTTATATGATTTCGACTATCCCGATGGTTGGAAGGAAGGTATTTTTATGGATGAAATTCCTTCCCATATCGAACAAAAAAGCGATCTGCTCAGACAAGATGCTGCTAAAATTATCGAGCAGATGGAAGAAGGGAAAAGCGTAGAAGAAGACCCGCACTTGTTGCAATTACTGGAAAATATAAATCGGGAATGTGCTGATGTCAATCAATGGTTATTTGAGAGAGCTACGACTGCGATAAACCGGGGTAAACAAGTAGCAGTCATGGGTGGCGATCATAGCGTGCCTTTAGGAGCTATTCAAGCCTTAGCTCAACGTTATCCTAATTTTGGAATTCTGCATATTGACGCTCACGCCGATTTGAGAGACGCATACGAAGGCTTTGAATTTTCTCATGCTTCGATCATGTTTAACGTATTGAAGTTACCCCAAGTTACTAAGTTAGTGCAAGTGGGAATTCGCGATGTTTCTTTGGATGAAATAAATTTAATTAGAGAATCGGAAGAGCGAGTTTCTGCTTATTTCGATCCTCACCTCAAACAAAAGGTTTATGGGGGAATGAATTGGTTAGAAATTTGTAGACAAATAGTATCGGAATTACCAGAGCGAGTTTACATTAGTTTTGATGTGGATGGATTAGATCCTAAACTTTGCCCTAACACGGGAACACCAGTACCCGGAGGTTTGGAATTAGAACAAGCTTTTTGTTTATTCCGAGAAGTGGTAAATAGCGGACGGCGAATTATTGGTTTTGATGTTTGCGAAGTGGGAGATGCTGAGTGGGATGGTAATGTGGGAGCAAGAGCGGTTTACAAGTTGTGTAATTTGATGAGTTTATCAAAGAAGGAGTCATAACTCAGAACTCAGGAGTCAGAATGAATTGAATTGGTAGTTTGTAGTAAGGAATGCGAGTGCTTGAAGTCCTCACTACAAACAAGCTTTCTTATCGGTAATTGAACAAATATGATATAAGCAGTTTTCAAACTCCCACTTATTCATTCTGAATTCTGACTCCTAAATTCTTTTCTTCAAAGATAGCCGTGTTCTGCTAAGAAATTGGGCGTAATTTCTTCTGGTGAAGAGTTTGTTTGCGAGGAGGGAGAGTGGAGCAATTTTTCAATGTATTTGCCTAAGATATCTCCTTCCAAATTTACCCAATTCCCCGTTTTCAAATAGCAGAGATTGGTTTGTGCAAAAGTGTGAGGGATGACGGCAACTTTGAACCAACTGCCTTCGCGATCGCAATCTGCTACAGTCAAGCTAATCCCGTTAATGGCAATGCTGCCTTTAGGAATAATATAACGGGCGATGTTTGCCGGGGATCTAAAACTGATTTCCCAAGAATTTGCCGTTTGTTCTACAGTTTGCACCACACCGATCCCATCTACGTGACCGGTCACGAAATGACCCCCTAGCTTGCTACCTACTCGGACGGCAGTTTCTAAATTAACCCAACTATTTTCTAGCTGCTTTCGTTCTAAAGTAGTTCGTCGGAGAGTTTCTGGAGAAGCATCGGCGACAAAACCCCCTGAGTAAATTTCTACTACGGTTAGACAAACTCCATCCACCGCTACACTGTCGCCAATTGCCAAATCTTGTAAAATTAGATCTGCCGTATGAGGAGCGCAAGAGATTTGTAATTTATCGTCACCTTGCAATTTTATAGTGCCTAAGCTTTGAATTAATCCTGTAAACACGGTCTTTTCCAGAAATTTAATCTGTTTAGCCAACTTATGCTTTATTTTGTCCTGCGATCGTACCACCATTCCCTTTAGGAAGTTTAATTTTTTCATCAAATTACCGGAGCCATTGTTAGGATCGACGACAAGATCAGGGCATACTGGGTGTAAAGCCCTTTTTATGAAAACCTGTTCGCTTGACTAAAGCTAGGCTGAAGGCCAAAATTCGGTCAATCGATTAACTCACTATAATCACAAGTACATTGGAGTCTGCCCCAAGCTGCCCAATACCACTCTATCGTTTAAGTTTAACCATCCTTAGCCAAGGTATTCTAGAGGCCAAGCCAATGATTGAAATGAAAGTCGCAGGAATTGCACTCGATGCAGTTACGCGCAGCCCGATTGTGCTTCTCAAAGACTCGACAGACAGACGCGCTTTGCCGATTTACATAGGTCAAGACCAAGCCAAATCAATTATTGGTGCTTTGGAAAACCAAACGCCTCCCCGTCCCCTCACCCACGATCTGATCGTGAATATGTTTGACGCCTGGGGAATGACTCTGGAACGAATAGTCATCCATTCGTTACAGGATAATACGTTTTACGCGATTCTGACCCTGCGCCACGGTGAGGTAAAAAAAGATATTGATGCGCGACCTAGCGATGCGATCGCAATTGCCCTCCGTACCCGCAGTCCCATTTGGGTGATGGAAGAAGTAGTAGCAGACGCTTCCATTCCTGTCGATCGAGAAGCCGATGAAGCTGAAAGACAAGCCTTTCGAGAATTCGTCGATAAAATCAGACCGGAAGATTTTACCAAAAGAAAAGGTTTTAGTAACGGAGAAGCATCATAATTTTAGATTTTGGATTTGAGATTTTAGACTAGAAATACTGGTCACGGTCAGTTCGATCGACAACCTCAACCGGGAAACCTTAAATCGAAAATCTCAAATCGAAAATCGACAAATGCGATATCGACGGTTCGGTAAAACTAATTTACATCTCTCAGTTTTGTCACTGGGAACCATGCGTTATTTGGAATCCCCAGAAAATGCGATTCAAACAATTCAGCAAGCTGTAGCGTTAGGAATAAATCATTTAGAAACCGCCAAAGGATATGGCAAAAGCGAACAATATTTAGGGGCGGCGATGCGATCGGGTTTGGGGGTAGCGCGATCGCAAATCCACATCAGCACCAAAATTACCCCCCAAGCTAACCCCGACACCATCCGCCGCCACATCGACGAATCCCTCAAGCACCTCAACGTAGATTACATAGATTGTCTGGCAATTCACGGCTTAAACACTTGGGAACACTTAGATGCAGTAAGAACTCACTGCATCCCCGCGATCGAAGAAGCACTAGCAGACGGCAGAATACATCACTTTGGCTTCTCCACTCACGGCCCTTTAGAAGTAATTTTAGCCGCTATCAACACCGATTTATTTTCCTTTGTCAACCTACATTATTACTATTTTTTCCAACGCAATGCCCCAGCAATTCAGCTAGCCCACGCAAAAGACATGGGCATTTTCATCATCTCACCAGCCGATAAAGGAGGACTTCTCTACACTCCACCGATCGCCCTCAAAGACTTGTGCGACCCCTTTTCCCCCTTAGAATTAACCTATCGATTTTTATTAAGCGATCCGAGAATTACCACCCTCAGCGTAGGTGCTGCCAATCCACAAGAACTAGCTCAACCTTTGAGTTTAGCCGACAAAGATTTTCCCCTCACAGAGTTAGAATTAGCAGCATTTGAACGTTTGCAAACTCATCAAAATAAAGTTTTAGGAACTAGCAAATGCAGCCAGTGTTATGAATGCCTCCCTTGTCCGGAAAACATCAACATCCCGGAAGTATTGAGATTGCGAAATTTAGCAGTTGCTTATGACATGAATGCCTACGGGAAATACCGCTATCAAATGTTTGAAAACGCCGGACATTGGTTTCCCGGAATGAAAGCTAACCGATGTACTGAATGCGGCGATTGTCTTCCCAGATGTCCGGAAAATCTCGATATTCCCGCACTCCTAGAAGACACTCACCAACGGCTAAAAGGAAGCAATGGTAGACGACTTTGGCAAGATTGAGGAACTGTTATGAACATCAGAGCGTATTTGAGAAATTTTACCCCCCTAACCCCCCTTATTAAGGGGGGAACCAGATTCAAAGTATCCCTTATTAAGGGGGATTTAGGGGGATCGAACGCCCGATGCTATTCGGAAACATCTCTTTTTAAACAATCTCTAAGACAGGACATTTTAGATATAAGAAAAAAGAAAATATCGAACACTAAATCCTTTCTTCAAAGCCATATACTGATAGCATTATTTCTCTTACTTCCCTCTGGAATGTTGCAAGCACAAACACCCGTTACCGTACCCGCTCAAACTAACATTCCAGACCTCAATAAATGCGAAAATATCATTACAGACGAAACAATTTCTCAATTTGGATTGACAAATCCTAGCTTTTGGTGGACAAATGAAAGATTTGGCGGACAGTTACTAGATAGTTGGTTAGTTTGTCGCAACGATCGTCAATTAAACTTAATAGTAAATCGGCAAATCTGGACATTACTCGACTACTTAGAACGTTATGAATTCGTCCATCATTTCGGTACGACAGCTAGAGAATACGGCTATAACGTTCGGGTTTTAAATCCACAACAAACACTGCTAGCTTCTTACACTTGTAACCATAGCGCTACCCCTACTAACTGCAATCTTTGGATTGATAGTTTTGGTAGGGAAGGTTTCCGAAGGCGCTTACTTACTGGAGAGGAGTAATAAACAAACATCAACTTTTAAATCGACCTACAGAAACCCGGTTTTTTGGAAAAACCGGGTTTCTAGAAAATTGCGATCGCATTTCAATTAATTGAAAAATTAAGAAACCCAAACTGCAAGACGGAAGCAGAAGCATTGAGTAATCTTAGCGAGGCTTTGTCGCTGCATTTTGAGCCACCATTAGCCAGTATCACTCCGCAAATGTAGTGGCAGAGCCTCCGAAATAATCGTTGTTCAGTTTGTATTACCACAGGTTATAGCGGATATTCTAGTGAGGAGATGATTTATGGGAGCGATCGTTCGTAAATTGCGGCAACAATTCTCGAAAAGGTTGCTGAAAAATTTAATGGTGATGTTAGCCTGCATCATTTTACTAATTGTCAGTGGATACAAAATGCCGATACATTCAGCCTCATCAGATTTAAACATTACTCAACAGGTTGATTTAGGACAATTATTTCGAGATTTAGGTGTTGATGGTTCAATTGTGATTTATGACAAAAATCACGATCGCTTTTACGAACACAATCCATCCCGGAATACAACAGCTTTTCTTCCCGCTTCCACATTTAAAATCTTCAATGCACTGGTGTCATTAGAAACTGGTGTAATTCCGGATGACGTTGCAGTTTTAACCTGGGATGGGATTAAACGTGACATACCTGCTTGGAATCGAGATACGAATTTGCGTCAAGCGTTTAAGGATTCAACTGTTTGGTTTTACCAGGTTTTAGCTCGGAAAATCGGGCATCAGCGAATGCAACAATTTATCGATCGCGTAGGATATGGTAATCGCCAAATTGGGACAGAAGAAAAGATCGATCGCTTTTGGTTAGAAGGCCCTTTACAAATTACACCGAAACAAGAAATAGAATTTTTGCGACAATTGGAAGGGAACGATCTTCCCTTTTCGGAGCGCACTCTAGAATTAGTTAAAGATATCATGATTGTAGAGCGCACGCCGACATATACTTTACGGGGAAAAACAGGTTGGGCTAATAGTGTTCAGCCGAATATTGGCTGGTTTGTCGGTTATTTGCAGCAAAATAATCACGTTTATTTCTTTGCGACAAACCTTACCATGTCGGATTCTAATGATGCGCCTAAAAGATTAGAAATTACTCGGCGCAGTCTTAAAGCATTGGGGTTACTTTAAGCTTACAGTTTTAACGATCGATCGCACAAAGCAAAAGTCAGCAATACTGCTGCCACAAGTGCCGCCAGCGTCCGAACATGATTCCAAAATGTCCAGTCAGTAAGGTATTTAGCCCATAAGTTCGCGCCTTCAATACTTTCTGGTTTAACCTTTGCCAGTGCATCATTTAACGGTACATTAAAGGCGATCGTTACCAAAACCGTACCGAGCGAATAAAGCAAACTACCAACAAGTAAATAAACAGCACCAGGTTGTTGCCATTTTAATACTGCAAAGATAGCCAGAAAAATGCAAGTTACAGCGGTTCCAAACAAAGCAATCATGAACAACGGATTGATTACTGTAATATTAATCCATTGCATAGCAGCAATACCTTCTTTTGGCTGAAGTCGGCTTAAGGCATTCATCACGAAAGTTGAAATAGTCACAGTCATTTAACCAAACAGTTTCGGCAACTTACAGGTATGACACCAAAAGCTTATCGACTGCATTGAGTTGTTTGCTTTGCGCGATCGCCAAGTACTTTAATAAATTTTTTCCCACCAAATCTTCTATCACAACTTAGAAACAGTTCAGCACCAAATGAAATTCTATTATATCAGAGCGAAGCCTGGTGATTACTCGATTGCTTTTGGAATACATTCACACTATGAAATCTCACATTTGAGGCAACGATGATGAGTCAAATCTTATATATGCTAATTGGGCCGAAAGGAGCAGGAAAGACTTATATTGGAACGCTAATCGCTCGGTATACAGAAATTAAATTTATTTCGGTCGAACCGATTTGGTTGAGCCTACAACCTGGGGAAAATGGATGGAAGAAAGTAGAACAAGTAATTGATGAAGCATTTACGGATCATTCTAAGGTAATGATCGAAAGTTTGGGAGCAGGCGAGGAATTTGGTAAATTTCGAGCTAACTTAGAGAAGAAATATACGCTCAAAATGATTCGCGTTTATACCGATTTAGAGACCTGCCTTGCACGAGTCAAAAGCCGCGATCGTACTGCTCATATTCCCGTCTCAGACGAGAAAGTTGAACAATACAACCGGATAGCCGCAACTGTATTTTTTGACTGGGATTTGGAAATTAACAATAATGCTCCGGCAACTGATGAGGAAATTCTGACAGCAATTCAGACTTTGCTGTAGTTCGTCATTTTACTGCTAGAACAACGAAGTGCATTCTCCAGAAATTAAAAATATTATACCAAGCAGTATTTTACGCAGATCGGAAAGCAATTTGTTCGGCAAATTTTTCCCCAATTCTTAGCTATATAATATTAGTTGGCAAGAAAAATAGTTTTTTAATGAACGAAGCACAACAAAAATTACTCGCTCTCGAAGAAGGCATAGAAGTCCGCGTGCAGGATATTCGTGCTTCCCGTGACTGGTGGCCGTGTCGTCGGGGATGCGATCGATGTTGTCGTCAACTAGCACAACCTCCCGAACTTAGTTTACAGGAATGGGTGCGAATTGATGAAGCAGTGGCGGCACTACCTGCACCCATCCGTGCTGAAATCGAGCAGAAAATCGATAAACTTCTGGTAGAAATAGCAGAAAACACAGTTAGTTCACAGGTTGTTTGTCCTTATCTCGATGAACGTGAAGGTGCTTGTCGGATTTACGAAGCACGTCCGATTGCCTGTCGCACCTATGGCTTTTTCGTTGCCCGCGATGGTAATGATTACTGCCAAATTATTGAAAATGAATTGTCTTATCGTACCGATACTGCTACCAATCTTATCTGGGGAAATGCCGAATCTATTCGCCATGAAATTGAAAAAAATTGTGGAGTATCGATTTCCTTTGATGTGCATTATCAGGGTTTTAATTCTCGATCGAGCAGAATTGCATAGTCACTATTTTCATTCAGCAACACCATGAAAAGTACAATAAGAATTGTCGATTACACAAACGAACATCGCCGGGGAATTCGCAGAATTCTCGAACATATAGGCTGGGCAGAGCAATACATTATTGCCAGCGAACATAATGCCGATCTGTTCTCTCAAAATTCCGATATCTACAACGCATACATTGCTATTCACGACGATGTAGCGATCGGATTCATCTACGTGCAATTCCACGTATGGAATCAACTGGCTCAAATTGAAGGATTAGCAGTCGATCCAACCTATCACAGACAAGGTATAGCAACAGCATTGGTAGAAAGAGCAGAAGAATTTGCACATCTGAAAAAGGCACGAGGCATTTATGTTGATACACCCATTTCTAATGTTAAAGGACGAAGCTTCTATGAAGCTGTTGGTTATCATTTTGCTTACGCTATGCCACGTTATTATGAAGACGATCTGGATGGAGTAACGTATCAAAAGTTTTTTTGATGGGGGAATTCTTTAGCAGAACGCAAGCGATCGACTAAGCAATGCCTGTTGGGTAAACCTCACGAGAATATTTTGCCGAAGATAGAGATTTATAATTTGAATTATAGCAACCGTCAAATCAATTCAAAATTCAAAAAATGGTCAAGGCGGTTAAGGCATTCTTAATTGTTGAAACTCTCACCCCTATTCCCTAACTATATGTTGCAAATTTCTAGAACAGTCGCTATTCCAGAAGATGAGATCGAAATGAGTGCCGTTCGCTCTCAGGGAGCCGGGGGGCAAAATGTCAATAAGGTGGCGACGGCAATTCATTTACGTTTTGATATTATTGCTTCTTCATTACCCGATCGCTACAAAGAGCGGCTGTTGAAATTGAACGACCAACGCCTTACCAAAGATGGAGTAATTGTCATTAAAGCACAAGAACATCGCACTCAAGAACAGAATCGGGAAGAAGCATTGCAACGATTGCAAGATTTGATTAAAAGTGCGATCGCAGTTCCCAAACCTCGAAAAAAGAGTAAACCAACGCGCAGTTCTCAACAGAAGCGTCTGGATAGCAAAACTAAGCGATCGCAAATCAAAACTCTGCGCTCTAAAGTCACGGATGACTGAGAGATACTAACAGTATTTAATTACAACATTTGCAAAGAAACGGGTTTAGTTGGTGGTGGAAATGCAGTATCCAAAGCAGCCAATTCATCAGCACTCAATTCCAAATTCAAAGCCGCATAATTCTGTTCTATATGCTCGATTCGACTAGATTTAGGAATCGCAATTACATTTTCTTGATGTAACACCCAAGCTAAAGCTATTTGAGCGGCGGTAACTCCCCGTTCTCGTGCTAAAGTATTGAGCGTGCGGTTGTTGAGCAAGCGACCTTGTTCGATCGGAGAATATGCCATAATTGGAATGCGATGTTCCCTACACCAAGGTAGTAAATTCCATTCAACTCCTCGACGCATCAAATTATAGAGAACTTGATTAGTTGCGACTGCGTTTCCCCCCTTCAATTGGCTGACTTCTTTCATATCCTCCACATCAAAATTACTCACTCCATAACTGCGAATTTTGCCTGCTTGTTGCAGACTTTGAAATGCTTCTAACGTTTCTGCCAACGGGATGGAACCGCGCCAGTGCAACAGGTAAAGGTCGAGGTAGTCTGTTTTCAATCGTTTGAGACTGCGATCGCAAGCTGCGATCGTACCTTGTTTTGAGGCATTATGAGGATATACCTTGCTGACTAAAAAGACAGACGCACGACGAGAAGCTATTGCTTGCGAAATCACTTCTTCTGCACCGCCCTCCCCATACATTTCAGCAGTATCGATCAAAGATAAACCTATATCAATTCCATGACGCAAGGCATTAATTTCGCTTTGGCGATTTTTGGCATTTTCTCCCATTTGCCAAGTACCCATACCAAGAACGGGAATTAGTTGTCCAGAAGGTAATTCAAGAGTTCGCATGGCAATTTTCATCCTTTAGTTGGTTAATATTGTTGGGATAAATAATAAACAATCGAGGCGAAAATTATCATGAACCTAAGAAGGATCGTCTAAGCCACTGTTTGCAGCTTACCCTTTTCTTTATCTCTATCATTTGCAGTAGGAGGGGCATCAAGACAGACCAACCGTGTCAAGCTTATTTAGACACTAGTCGAGGAATTGATGATGAAAAAAAACAACTGTCTGATAACGATAGGAAATTGTTCAATTCGAGGAACTTTTTCTAAGTAAAACTTTTTTTATTAAGCAAATCAAAAGTAAAGATTTATTGCTCAACCCGGAAACAGAGTGGGCAGTAATGGTGAAGGTTTTAATAATTGAGTAAGTAGCATCAGTTACCTGATGCCTAATATCCGTGGGGAGAAAAATCATGCAACCCATTAGCAAGATTGCCAGAACTGCCCTCCAGTTCGTACTTGCACTCACACTCATCCTGGGAATGGCCGGATGTAGTACATTCAACATCGGTGGTAATCAACCACTCCCAACCGTTGCACCTTTACCTCTCCCTCAATTACCAGACTGGATAGAACAAATCAGTCCCCTTGGTGAAGCGGAACCTCTTGCCCAAATTCGCATTCGTTTCAAAGAACCATTAATTCCCGTTCAAAGTCTTGATAATCCAGACCAACAACGCTTATTACAAAAGTTTGAAATCCTGCCACCTTTACCCGGACAATTTCGCTTTTTGACTCCCCGTATGGTGGGATTCCAAGCCGACAAAGCGTTACCAAAAGCTACCCGAATTAAAGTAACTCTTAAAGAAGGATTAGCCGACCTCAATAATCATCGTTTAGCGCAAGATTTAGCTTGGACTTTTCAAACCGAACCAATTAAATTAACCAATTTACCCAAGTGGAAAGAAACCCCTGATTCCGAACCACAACCAATTGATATTAAACCAAATTTAAAATTTACATCTAACGTAGAACTCGATTTAAATTCATTAAAAAAACACTTAACTTTCGCACCAGAAGGTAAAAATCAAAATCTTACCTTAAAAGTAGAGTTATCCAAACCAAAAACCGATACAGAGAATCAGACACCCGCCGAAAACTTCAACCCTTCCGCTCAAGAATGGAACTATATCATCACGCCGCAACGCACATTAGAAAAAGACACCAGTTATCGATTAGAATTTGCTTCCGGGATTCTGCCAGCGCGGGGAAATTTATCCACTGAAACAGATATTGCTAGCGAGGTAAAAACTTACCCACCTCTGGAATTTGAAAAATTAGACTTTTTCGGGCAACCAGATGTAAGTGGTGCTTATGGGCGTTTTGTCAAAGGTGCTGCCCAACTTAAATTTAATAACAGCTTAGTAGCAGAATCAGCAGTTGAAAATATTAAAATCGATCCCCAACCAAAACCCGCACCTCGACTAGTGCAAATTTACGACGGGGAAAAATTTGTTAACCTCAATCCTTGGGCATTAGAACCAGCGAAAAGCTATACAATTACCATTGGTGCTAACCTCAAAGATAAATTCGGCCAAACATTAGGTAAACCAGTTAAATTACAATATCAAACCGGTGATGTCGCTGGCGATATCTGGACGCCAACGGATTTACATATCTTTCCATCAGGTAAAAACTTGCAGTTAAATATCTCTACGGTTAATTTACCAGAATCCCAATACAAAGCAGCTTATCGAGTAGTGGAACCAACGGATTTAGTATTTGTTGATTCTGCTTATCCGAGAGATAGTAAAACTGATTTATTACCGCCGACTAATACTTGGCAAACATTCAGAGTATCTGGTAGAAAAAATCAAGCTACTAATGTTGCTGTTCCGTTACGAGAAAGACTCGGTGGGGCAACTGGGATGTTAGCTTATGGCATTCAAGCACGTACCAATCGCTATCAAGAAAACGGACAACAAAAATGGCGAGAACCTACCACTTATGGCATGGTGCAACTAACCAATTTGGGAGTATTTGCCCAGTGGTTTCCCGATTCCGGTTTAATTCGAGTCAATCATCTTTCTGATGGTTCTCCAGCACAAAATGTCACTGTAGAAATTTACGAATCAAAATTAGAAGCAAAAACCAGAGAACCTGTGGAACCTTGCGCCGTTTCTCAAACCGATGGAACGGGAATTTTGTTATTAAATAAGCAGAATTTCCAAGGATGTATGAAATCGGCAACGGGATTTAATAACCCGCCAAGTTTATTAGTAATTGCCCGTGAAGGTAAAGATTGGGCGTTTACTCGTACTAATGAGTATAGCGGTTCTTACGATTACGGGATTGATGCGGGATGGTCAAGTGGTCAACCGGAATCGCGAGGAGAAATCTTTTCGGATAGGCAGCTTTATCAACCAGGAGAAAAAGCTTGGTTTACTGGGGAAGCGTACTATTTGCAAAATGGTGTTCTTAAACAAGATAAAAATGTCGATTATCAGGTAAAAATAACCAGTCCCGATGGTAAAGAGACTAATTTGGGAACGCAGAAAACGAATGATTTTGGTACGTTTTCTCTGCAATTACCGATTGATAGTAATCAACCTTTGGGTTATTACTCTCTGAATGCCAAAGGAAAAACAGGGGCGGAAATTTTCGGAACTTTCCGAGTAGCGGAATTCAAACCACCGAACTTTAAAGTCGATCTCAATCTGGATAAAGAATTTGCCTTAATTGACCAAAAGATAGAAGCTATAGCTAGTAGTAATTATCTGTTTGGTGCGCCAGTAGAAAGTGGCAAAGCAACTTATTATGTAACTCGTTTCCAAACTAATTTTATCCCGAAAGGTTGGGAACAATTTTCTTTTGGTCGCCAGTGGTTTTGGCCAGAAGAAAGCCCTAGCGTACCTAGCGATGTTTTGCAAGTTAAGGGTGTTTTAGATAGTCAAGGTAAAGGTAAACAAATCATCACGGTAGCAAAGGATTTACCTTATCCGATGACTTATCGGGTAAATGTACAAGTTTCCGATGTTTCTAATTTATCAGTTGCTAATTCCAAAACATTTACTGCATTGCCAAGTAACCGTTTGATTGGGTTACAAAGTAATTTTGTGGCAGATGTCAATCAACCTTTTCCAATTCAAGTAATCGTGACTGACCCGACTGGTAAAGTGATGGAAGGTCAGAAGGTGCGGGTAGAATTGCAACAGATGAAATATAGCAGCGTTACCCAAGTAGTTGAAGGTAGTTTAACGCCGCGAGATCAAGTAGAATATAAAACTGTTGCTAAAACGGAAGTGGTTTCTGGGAACGCACCGAAGTCAGTTTCTCTCACTCCTAGCGAATCGGGTTCTTATCGGATTCAGGCAAATTTTACAAATGCGAAAGATGATTTAAGTGCTACTGATTTCCAGATTTGGACAACTGGCAATGATTTAGTTAGTTGGGGTAATCGATATCAAAATAATCGGTTAGACATTAAACTGGATAAGGAAACTTACAAACCGGGAGAAACTGCTACTTTACTGATTCAATCTCCTTATCCGGAAGCAGAGTTACAGTTTGCCGTGATTCGCAACAAAATTCTCTATCGCACAATTCAAAAAGTGAAAGGTAGTGCGCCGCAAATTCAGTTCCAAGTTACTCCCGATATGGTGCCGAACGCAGCAGTAGAAGCGGTACTGGTGCGTCAGGGTAAACCTTTATCGCAAGCGGAAAATGAGAATTTGAATGAGTTGGTACGAATTGGTTTTGCACCTTTCAATACTAATTTGGATGACAAATATTTGAAGGTGGAAATCACGCCTCAACAAGCCACTTTGGAACCGGGTACGGAAGAGACTTTGCAATTCAAACTGACTAATAATCAGGGAAATCCGGTGAAGGGACAGTTGACGGTAATGGTAGTTAACGAATCGGTGTTGCAATTAACTGGTTATCGTCCGCCGGATTTGGTGAAAACTGTTTATGCAGCACAACCGATTTCTACTCGTTTTAACGATAATCGTCCTGATGTGGTGTTGCAAACTTTATCTTCGCCTTTAGAAAAAGGTTGGGGTTATGGTGGTGGATTTTCCGCTGGCGCTGCAAATACTCGCACTCGCACTGATTTTCAACCAGCTGCTTATTACAATGGTTCGCTGTTAACTGATGAAAACGGACAGGCGCAAATTACTTTTAAATTACCCGATGATTTTACTACTGATGAAAACGGACAGGCGCAAATTACTTTTAAATTACCCGATGATTTTACTACTTGGCGGGTGATGGTGGTGGCGACTGATGGTAATTTGCGATTTGGTAATGGTGATGCGACTTTCGTGACGACTAAATCGCTGATTTCTAATCCTGTTTTACCGCAATTCGTGCGATTAGGCGATCGCTTTGACGCCGGATTGTCAGTAACAAATAATACTCAGCAAAAAGGGAATCTGGCTATTTCAGGAGAACTAAGCGGCGGTATCCAATTCTCTCAAAACAAAACCCTGCAAACTCAAGCGGAATCGGGTACTCGCGCTTACCGCTTCCCGATGGTGGCTAATAGTACGGGGACGACTGAGGTAAAATTTACAACTCAGTTAAATAATGCTGCCGATGCTTTTGCCGTTCCTCTAGAAGTAAAATCTTTACAAATTACCGAACAAGTTGTGGAAACTGGCGTCACGACTAATCAAGTCAAGATTCCGGTCAAAGTCGATAACAACGTGGCTAATGATACTGGTGGTTTGGAAGTGCAAATTGCTAGCAGTTTGATTCCCGAAATTACCGCACCTGCCAAACAGGTTTTTGATGAAGATGATTTGCCTTTCCTGGAACCTGCTGCCAGTCAATTATTAATTGCAGCCAACTTGCAAATTCTCAAAGAGAAATATCAGCAAAGTGTTGCTAATTTCAATATCCAACAACAAGTTACCCAAGCTTTAGAACGGCTGCAAAAACTGCAACAACCTGATGGTGGTTTTGGCAGTTGGCCGGGAGACCAGACTTCCGATCCGTTTGTTTCTCCTTATGCCGCAGAAAGTATTGCTAGTGCGTCTGCCGCCGGACTGAAAGTTAATCCGGCAATGGTAAATAGCTTGAAGTCTTATTTACAGAAAATTCTGGCAGACCCCGGTCAATATGATTTTTGCAAACAAACACTTTGCAGAAATCAAGTGCGATTGTCTGCGTTAATGGCTTTAGCAGAAATGGGAGATAAACGCAATGAGTTTGTGGCAGATATTTACGCACAGCGCAATAATTTTGATGCGGTAACTCAGATTAAGTTAGCGCGTTATTTGTCTTCGTTACCAAGATGAAGCGAAAACTTTACTTAATCAAATTCAAGAAACGATTTATGAAACTGGTCGCACTGCAACGGTAAATTTACCGCAGCGTTGGGGTTGGATTAGTTCGCCAACTACTGCACAAGCACAAGCTTTGCGGTTATTTATTTCCCAAGACAGTCAACCGGATATTTTAGATCGGTTAGTGCAAAGTCTGTTATCTTTGCGAAGAAATGGCATTTGGCCTAGCACTTATGATAATGCAGAAGCGCTGACTGCTTTGGTGGAATACGCGCAGTTGCAACCGATGCCACCGAATTTTACGGCGACGGTAGAACTGGCGGGTAAACGGTTAGCATCAACGCGATTGGAAGGTTATCGCCAACCTAATTTTGAAGTGAATTTACCAATTGCAGATTTACCTCGCGATCGAAAAGATTTGGTGTTGAAAAAATCTGGTCAAGGTACCCTGCACTATTTAGTAGCTTATCGCTATCGCTTACAAGGAAATCAACCGGGTAGACTGAACGGACTGCGGGTGACGCGAGAAATTCGTCCGGCGAATCAGGATAAAGTACTACGTCGAATTGGACTTTTCGCTGTTGACAAACCGTTAACTTTAAGTATTGGTCAAGTATTTGATATTGGTCTGGAAATCGTGACAGATCATCCAGTGGATCATGTGGTTATTACAGATTATTTACCTGCGGGATTAGAAGCGGTGGATAATAGTTTTCAGACATCTACGCCGTACTTCCAAGTGCAAGGAGATAGCTGGGAATTAGACTATAAAACGATATACCGCGATCGCATTGTCGCCTATGGCGATCGCTTAGAAGCAGGAGTCTACAGCCTGCACTACTTAGTTCGGTCTGTCACTCCTGGCAAATTTGTTTGGCCTGGTGCAGAAGCTCGCTTACAATATACTCCAGAGGAATTTGGCCGATCGGCTTCTTCCGAGTTAGTTATATCAAATCAATCAAAGTAAAACTTTGATTAATTAACTAATAAATCAATAGTTCGCTCTCTTACTCATACCACTTAAGGGTGATTTTAGGAGTAAATTTTGCATGGTTGAGTTAAAACAGAATAACCAAGAAAATTTTCTAGAATAGCTAAACCTATGCTGCTTAAACATCAAATGAAAATGCGATCGAGCTTTTTTGGCAGTAAAAAAACTTTCCACGTACTCGCAGATTATATTATTCTCAAACAGACTTGAGAAACCAAGTAAAAATTACCACAAATCTAGGATTTTTTGTTTAGCTATGGGCAAGGAGCTAAGGTAATGAACGTGATGTAAAATCCGAGTTTGGTAACTTTGAAGTATTGATAAATTTGCTGATAAAAATTCGAGCGGTGTCTAGTATGATTACTGACTTTACCCGTTTTAATAGATACTTCACCACAAAGTAAGAAAAGTAGGTTAAATAAAATATAGCAACTGCTCCAACTTGACGGCAAAAGTAGTAAATTTGGGAAAAGTAGGGAACAATCTACATCAGGGTATTATGAAACAGAGAACTGACTTAGCAAACCATCCCTGTCAATCGATGAACATTGATGAAATTGTAGAGGCTGTAGAAAAGACCATTTTATATCGTCCGCTCAATCCCCTAGAAAGAGTGATATTACGTCAGTCTTGGCTTGGACAAGATTATAAAGAGATGACACAAAATGCTCGCTATGGTAGCAACTATATCAAGGAAGTTGGTTCTCAGTTGTGGCGGGAGCTTTCAGACGCATTGGGGCAAAAGGTAACCAAAAAAAATATACATATAATTTTAAGTCATCATGAATTAAACCGCACAAATAACCCAGAAAATCAAGAAGAACAAGCGTTAATCAACGAATTCCGGCCAAAAAGCAATTATCCGGTCTTACATGAAACTCACAAAATAAAGTATCCGAGCGAACCAGTACCTTTTAATTCCCCTTTGTATGTCAGTCGTCCTCCAGTGGAAGAACTTGCTTACCGAGAAATTAACAAATCAGGATGCGTTATCCGGATCAAAGCACCCAGAAAAATGGGAAAGAGTTCTTTACTCAATCAAATTATCGCTCATTCCAGTGAAAAAGGTTATAAGATAGTCTATTTAGACTTTCAAGAAGCAGAACAAGCCGTATTTGCTTCTCTCGATAAATTTCTCCGTTGGTTTTGTGCCAATGTGAGCAGAAGCTTGAATCTCAGTAGCAAGCTGGAGGAATACTGGGATGAAGATATGGGCAGTAAAGTAAGTTGTAAAATTTACTTTGAAGGATATCTGCTAGAGGAAATCGATCGGCCAATAGTGTTGGCGTTGAATGAAGTAAATCGGGTTTTCGAGCATCCTACCATTGCTCAAGACTTTTTACCAATGTTGCGATTTTGGCACGAACAAGGACAATCGGTAGAAGCTTGGCAAAAACTGCGGTTAGTAGTCGTTCATTCGACAGAAATTTACATTCCTCTCAAAATAAATCAATCTCCTTTTAATGTCGGATTATCTATTCAGTTACCGCCGTTTAACTTAGAACAAGTAAAAGATTTAGGTAGACGCTACGGGCTGAATTGGACAAATAGCAATGAAGCTCAGAAACTCATGGAAATAGTAGGCGGACATCCCTATTTATTGAGCATTGCACTTTATCACTTATGTCAGGGGGAAATAACATTGGATGAATTATTGCGAACCGCACCTACACAAGCGGGAATTTATCGCGATTATTTACGATCGCATTTAGCAATGTTGCGAGATGAACCTACTTTAACCTCTGCTTTCCAACAAGTTGTCAGCCAAGATGGAAGCGTGCCATTAGAAGCGATCGCAGCTTATAAACTAGAAAGTATGGGATTAATCCAACTAGAAGGAAATCTGGCTAAACTCAGCTGCGAACTGTATCGTCTTTATTTTCGCGAACAACTAGGTTTCGGTCAAGCATTAGGCGGTATCTTATTTCCGTAAATCTTCACCCTGTCTGAACGAGCAAAAAATTGACGATGGGGAGGTTGGCAATTCGATCGCAACATTAAAAATATCCAAATAAAGGGGCGTAATTATTAAATTTAAAACCAAAAATTTAAAATCGCTCTGCTTTTTTACGCGATTAATTTCAAATTAAAACGGCTATCTTTATAATGGGGGCGAGTTTAGCCAAAGAGTTAAAATTCTCATCGGAAAATTGAAATCAAAACCCGCCCCTACCCACTCTGTATCAATCATTTTTCAACATTCAGGAAGTGAATACATCTAAATCATCAATTCTGGCTCCTGAACCATAAAAAATGTTTTTTTGTTTCGATGCCAGATTGGTAGCTATTTAAACTAAGTATCTATATAAAGATTCACTAATCATAAATAAAGTTATTTTTAATGAAAAAGTCCGAAAAGTAGGAAAAGTATTTTGATAACTAAGAGAGCAAAAATACGATCGACTTCTCTGCTAAATTGATAAATATTGTTCAGGCTGTTAATCTTATAGGCTATCAACCTAAATTAAAATAACTTTATCAAAAAACAAGAGGCGGGAGAAAACCCGATCGTGCTGTGCAAATTTTATTGGCAATTTTGGCTAAGAGTATCAGTTATTTTGATAATGGTAGGAAACCCATTTAAACTGTTAGCGCAATCTCCTCCCAATCCGGCATAAAAACAAAAAAACATTTTTT
>CAZJJR010000078.1:0-14308 GCA_964546365.1 uncultured bacterium
AATAAAGGCGCAGTCGGTCAGTTCCAGGTCATCGTAACAGCAAGGTGGGCCATCAGCACCAAAACTTTGGATGTAACCCGCGACGGCAGAAGACATACATAAGCGGGAATTAGCATCGAAATTATTAGTGCCGAGACATCCTTTTAATAGTTTTTGGGCTATGTAATAATCTTCGGTTTGAAATTGACCGGAGCCGTACATACAAATGGCTTCTACCCCTTGGGTAAACCGCACGGTTTGGATGCGATTGACAATCGCTTCCAAAGCATCATCCCAAGAAACTTTCTCGAAAGGTTTATCCAATGATTCCCGCATCATGGGATAAAGCAATCTATCTTTATTTAAAGATTCGGCAATGGTTGCACCTTTAACGCATACCATACCCTGACTGGAAGGATGTGCGCGATCGCCTTGCACTTTCCAAGTAGGAACTCCTTGACTGTCTCGATTTACAGGTTTGCCAGGTTGGGCTGGCGGCGATACTTCTAAGCCGCAGCCAACACCACAATAAGGACAAAGTGTTTTTGTTGAGTCAGTCATAAATTTATCTACACTATATCGATAATGAAGTAGAAAGGATGAAGTCTGAAGTCTGAATTCTGAATTCTCCAAGCCAGAAGTTAGAATGAGAGACAATTAACTCATCCCCCCATCTCCCCTGCTCCCCATCTCCCCATCCCCTCATCTTCTATTCCCCTTGCTCTTGTTCGTAAGCCAACATAGCAGGAAGGGTTGGCTGTTGCATTTCTTTTTCCGTTTCTTCTCCTTCATGATGTGCGGAGAAAGAGCCTTTTGGTTCTTTGAGGAAAAACCAGCAGAGGAAGGTGACGATCAAAGAGCCAACACCCAGAGTTTGGAAGAAAATAGTGTTGCCCACTTGTCCTTCCGGTAACAAGCTGTAGAGAGTGAGATAGGCAACTGCTCCCACGTTACCGTAAGCACCAACGTTACCCGCAATTTGCCCAGTAACTCGCCGTTTGATCAGGGGCACGATCGCAAATGTAGAACCTTCCCCAGCTTGCACGAAGAAAGAACCAGCCATTGTCATCAGGATTGCCAACGGTAGCCACCAGCTGCTGTTCATACCACCAAATATGAGATAACCGATACCCATGCAGCCTGTCAGTACGGTCATTGTCAGTTTGCGGCTACCAAGTTTGTCGGAGATTAAGCCGCCGCCCGGACGTGCTGCTAGGTTCATGAAAGCATAGCAAGCTGCGATCGCGCCAGCCATCACCTTACTTAAAGAGAAGGTATTTTCAAAAAATGCTGGCAGCATGGAAACTACAGCTAATTCGGAACCGAAATTAACAAAGTATGTGAGTTCCAATATCGCAACTTGGCCAAATTCATAACGGTCTTCAGCCGGGTAACGTTTTTTACCAGTAACTAATTCTTTGTTAACTTCCCAGCACTTATATGATTGGAAAGCGTACAGGCAAAACAGCAGGAACCAGGCGATATAGAGTTGGGATTGGTTAAAAAAGCCGACTAAATTTAAACGCCAAGCTAGGACAGCGAGAATACCACTCAGAGGAATATTCATCACCATCATGAACCAGAAATCTCTTCGGCTGGTAACTTCCATGCCGCCGTGACGTTTGGGGCGCTGATAAACTTTGCCAGAGGGAGTATCTTGAACGTTGAAGTAATAAGTTGCACCGTAAATAGCAGCGATAATACCGGTCAGCGCGATCGCAAATCGCCAGTTAATTTGACCAGCCGCCATTACAGAAGTAATTGTCCCAATTGTCGGTAAGGTAAACGCTGCCGCCGCCGAACCAAAATTACCCCAACCCCCATAAATTCCTTCTGCCAAACCAATTTCTTTTGGAGGGAACCATTCTGCCACCATGCGGATACCGATCACGAAACCCGCACCCACAATACTCAGTAATAGGCGGCTGATTACCAAACTGTTAAAGTCTTGTGCAAAAGCAAATAGCAAACAGGGAATGGCTGCATACATTAACAGCAAAGAATAAGTAATCCTTGGCCCGTATTTATCCAAAACCATGCCAATAATAATGCGGGCTGGTACTGTCAGTGCCACGTTACAAATGGCGATCGTTTTCATCTGACCGGAAGTAAGATTTAACGACTCTTGCACTGCTGTCGCAAACGGTGCAAAATTAAACCAAACCACGAAAGAAAGAAAAAAAGCAAACCAAGTCAGGTGCAAGATTCGGTAGCGTCCGTGGAAAGACCACAGTTCGTTTAACATCGATACCTTCCTAAAAAATTAATAACCGGAAAAACTCTAATGATTTGAGATTTTTGCTTACAGACCTATTCAATATTTATTGTTTGAGCTAAATCGAAAATCCAAAACCATTAAATCTAATCAGTTTGCTACCCATCTAATTTGTTTTACTGGTAGGATGCTTTAGCAAAGCGGAACGTACCATTCTGCTACTCAAGCAAATTAAATGGGTAAAAACTTAATCGATCAAGCATCAATCACTACTTTGCCAACCGGATGAGAGATGCAAGTCAAAATAAACCCTTGTGCCTTTTCGCTATCATCAAGAGCATCAGGTTCTCCTTCATACTTGACTTCACCTGCTAGCAGTTTTTGTTTGCAAGTTCCACAACTGCCAGAACGACAACTGCTAGGGATATCAACTCCTTCTAATTCCGCCACATCAAGGATAAATTGTTCGGAATCGCAATTAATCTCTTTCCCTGATTTAGCAAATGAAATTACCGCTTGTTGCGAAGATTCAGGCGTTTCCGTTTGGTTTGCAATCGGGAGTGTTGCTACTTGCTGACTGACGAATTGAGATTTCCCATTTTGAGAAGCAGATTCTACACCGAAATATGCGGTAAACTCTTGTTCTTCTACTTTAATCTCAGTCGAATCATCGATTCTAGTTGGCGTTTCTTCTTTGGGCGTTGCACCGAACTTTTCTATGAGGAGTTCTCGTAAGAAATGTTTCAAGTCATCACAAGGAATTCCTTTTTGGACGCAACTACCCAAGTGGGCATCCTTACCTACTTTTCCACCCATATAAAGGTCAACGCCTTCGACGGTTTTACCATCTTTGCGTACCTTAGTTCCCATCAATCCAATATCTGCTACTTGTGGTTGACCGCAAGAATTAGGGCAACCAGTCCAGTGAATTCTCACTGGTTTGGTAAAAGATAATTCCCTGTCTAATTCCTTAACTAAGGATAGTGCTCGATTTTTAGTTTCCACTAAAGCGAAGTTGCAAAATTCTGCACCAGTGCAAGAAACTAATGTTCTTTCTAGAGATGGCGGGTTAATGGTAAGTTTTTGTAGCAGGGGTTCTGCTAAGAAAGCTTTCAGACGAGTATCCGGAATGTAGGGAATAATCAGATTTTGCTCTACGGTTAAACGAATTTCTCCGTTGCCGTAAACTTCTGCCAGTCTTGCCAATTCAAACATATCGGAAGCGTACAGCCGCCCGACGGGAACGTGCAAGCCCACGTAGTTAAAACCATGTTGTTTTTGACGATAAACGCCTACATGATCGCGTTTTTCCCATTCAATTTCGTCTTTTTCAGCTTCCCGTTCCAGAGGATGCCCTAGATATTTTTCGACTTCGGAACGGAACTTTTCCATGCCCCATTCATCGATCAGCCACATCAAGCGGGCTTTTTGTCGGTTCGATCGCAATCCGAAATCGCGAAAAACTTCTAAAATCGCTCTACTGACGGGTACAACGTCCTCTGGTTTAACCCAAGCATGAAGGGGAATCGCCGCATCGCAACGTTTGGCAGAAAAGAAACCGCCCACTAAAACGTTAAAACCGATCGCACCATTTTTGAAAGCTGGGATGTAAGCAATATCGTTAATTTCTGCGTGAACGGAATTATCGCGACAACCAGCAACGGCAATGTTGAATTTTCGGGGTAAGTTACTAAACTCTGGATTACCTTCACCGTTGTTGGTAATCATGTCTTGAAGATTGCAAGTAATCCCGCGAGTATCGATTAGTTCGTCTGCATCAATTCCGGCAACGGGAGAACCGGTAATGTTGCGAACGTTATCCATGCCGGATTGAATGCTAGTTAAACCGCATTTTTGCAAGCGATCGAAAATTTCCGGAATATCTTCAATGCGAATTCCGCGCATTTGGATGTTCTGCCGAGTAGTGATATCGGCGTTTCCTTCAGATTGGAATCCTGTCGATTTTGTGTAGCGTTGGATGATTTCTGCCAGGACTTGCATTTGAGAAGAGGTGATAATTCCACCCGGTATCCGCAACCGCATCATGAAGTGACCGGGAGTAACGGGACGATGGAAAATTCCCATCCATTTCAAGCGATGATCTCGGTCGGTTTCATCCATCGCTTCCCAACCAATTTGGGCAAAATGCGCTAGTTCTGCTTTGACAGCTAAACCGTCTTTCTCTGCTTTAAATTTTTCAAATTTGTTTTGAGTTACTGTGGGTATAGCAGTGCCGGTCATTCGTCGATTCTCCTCAAATACCTGTATTTAGAGCTATTTGATATAGCAAAAATTAAAATGCTTTTTGGCGTAACTTTTTTTCGATTACTTGTTACGCTAGTCGCGCCATTCGAGTAAATTTGTATGCTTTGTTACCAAGTAATAATTTAATTTTACATTTCTATCTTTGGAAGGACTGAAAGATTGCTTTGAGGTAAAAACGATCGATGCACAGTTGCCTTGTTCGTGCAGTTTTTGCATTTTATTTCTGCTTGCCCGCCCTTTGTAAATTTGCATTGTGCAACCTAAATAATGCGTTTATTTGATTACCTCTTGTAGTTAAGTTAAAAGGATAAAACAGTTAATTTAGTATCTCTGGTTACAAAATATGGCGATCGATGAATTAAGTGCATTTGATTCATGCTGTTTCTACATCACATCGCCATTTAAGGATGAAAGATGAAAAATGAAGGATGAAGTGTAAAGCCTGGAAAATGAAATATAAAGCCTGAAATATCGATTAAAAATGGCTCAAGCTCTATATCCTATTCTCATACTCTATATTTATTCTTCATCCTTCCTATTTCATCCTTTAGCCTTCATTTTCAGCTTTATTCAAAATGTGCAAAGCGGCGGAACAGGAAGTCCAAAGCGTAGTTACGCAGTTCGTAATAATGGGAATCTTCCATGATGGCAGCGCGGTTGCGAGGGCGAGGAAAGTTCACTTCCATAATTTCGCCGATGGTGGCCGCTGGGCCATTGGTCATCATGATCACGCGATCGGCAAGGAACAAAGCTTCATCGATATCGTGAGTGATCATCAAAACCGTGACTCGATGTTCTCGCCAAATTTGCAATAGTTCTTCTTGTAGTTCTTCCTTAGTAATAGCGTCTAGTGCGCCGAAAGGTTCGTCGAGAATTAAGACTTCCGGACGGATGGCTAAGGCGCGGGCTATAGCAACTCGCTGTTTCATCCCACCAGAGAGTTGACTGGGGCGTTTGTGTGCTGCTTCCGTCAATCCCACCATCGCTAGATGTTCCTTGACGATGGTCATTTTCTCCAGCTTGGGTTTATCCGGATAAGCTGTATTGACGGCTAGGTAAACATTTTCAAATGCTGTTTTCCAAGGCAGCAAGGCATAATTTTGGAATACCATCATCCGATCTGGGCCGGGTTTGGTGATGCGAGAACCCCGCAGGCATACTTCCCCTTCTGTTGGTTTGTTGAAACCCGCTACCATGTTCAGCAAAGTAGATTTGCCGCACCCAGAGTGACCGATCAAACAGATAAATTCCCCTTCATGTACCGTGAGGTTGATATTTTCTAATACTGTGTAAGGGCCGTTGGGTGTGGGATATACTTTCGAGACATTCTCGATCGTTAACAAGGGGTTGCTTTGAGTTTGCTGTTTTGCTTGAACGGCAGTATTGTTGAGGATCTGCATAATATGAATGATGAAGTATGAAGGCTAAAGTATGAAGTATGAAGTATGAAGTGTGAAGTATGAGGTTAGAAGGTTAATGATGAAAGATAAGATTTGAAATTTCATCCTTTACACTTCATCCTTCATCCTTTACACTTCATCCTTTTTAAGCTGCTGATGTAGTTCTCGGATCGATCGCAATTTCTTCTAATTGGATCGGTCGTTTAATTTCCAGATGCTTGAGATAATCAATGGGGTCATCGGGGTTGAACGTGACGCCATCAAACAGTTTGAAAGGTGCGCGATCGGGTTCTATATCGGGCCATCCCAATTGACGTGCTGCTTCGCCGAACAAGTCTACTCGACGTACTCTTTCGAGGATTTCAATCCAGTTTTTCGGGAAAGGAGTTAAACCCCAACGTGCCATTTGAGTTAATATCCATAACCCTTCTACGCGACCGGGGCAGTTAGTATTGTCATAGTGAAACTGATTGAAGTGAGGTAAGATTTGAGCGGGCGCACCCGTCCCCGGGTTGTAATGTCCTAAGAAACCGGGGCGGATATATTCAGCAGAAACTCCCAAATATTCAGGCTGAGAAAGTAAACCGACAATTCCTTCCCGGTTGCGACGGTCTTCACAATATTCACCAGCTTCTAAAAGCGCTTTTATTAAGGCAATATGGGTTTGAGGGAATTGATTTGCCCAATCTTCTCGCACGCCTAATACTTTATCGGGATTTCCCGGCCAAATATCGAGGTCGGTAGCGATCGCAAAACCCAACCCTTCATAAATAGCGCGACAGTTCCAAGGTTCTCCAACGCAGTAACCATCGAGATTTCCGGCTTTTAGTTGGTTCACCATTTCTTGTGGTGGAACTACCACTAAATTGACATCTCGATCCGGATCGATCCCACCGGAAGCTAACCAATAACGCAAGAGGAAATTGTGCATAGAAGATTCATGCACGATTCCAAAAGTGTAAACTTTATCTTTAGTTTCCGCGATCGCGCGTTTCAAATCCTTAAGCGTTTTTACCCCTTTTTCCAAGAAATGATTGCTTAAAGTAATCGCGTTACCATTGCGGCTGAGAACCAGAGGAGTAATCACGGGAACTCCATCTAATTCAGCACCTTTAATCGGCATCATACCTAAAGTCATGGCTAAAGGCATTCCCGCTACCATCGGCGCAGCATCCAACCGTCCGGTAGCGATACCTTGGGCGATCGCATCCCAATTTTTTTCTACAACAAAATTGACTTCTTCTATGCCATGTTTTTGGAAGAAACCTTTTTCTTTGGCAACTACCAATGGGGCACAGTCGGTAACGGGAAGAAAGCCAATATTTAATTTCCGCTTTTCTAAATCGCCAGCAACTTTTGCAGGTTGCTTAGTAGTTGATGTTTGCGTAGCTTTGCGTTTCTTATCTCGTTTTTGTTGGTTTAAGAAATTAATCATTTGGTTACGCAAATCGTAGTAACTGGGATGATTAACTACTTCCAAACGGTGGCGGGGACGGGGGATGGGGACTTGTAATATTTGACCGATGTGGGCTTGTGGGCCATTGGTCAGCATCACGATGCGATCGGATAACAGCAGCGCCTCATCGACATCGTGAGTCACCATCACGCAGGTAACGTGGCTTTCTTCGCAAATTTTCATCAATTGTTCTTGCAAACCACCCCGCGTCAAAGCGTCCAACGCGCCGAACGGTTCATCTAATAATAGTAGTTTAGGACGGATCGCTAACGCTCTTGCGATCGCAACTCGCTGTTTCATTCCCCCCGATAACTCACCGGGTTTTTTATCAGCAGCGTGTCGCAAACCTACTAAATCAATGTGATGTTCCACAATACCCCGTCTTTCTCCAGCGGGTAAATGCCGCATCACTCTATTCACGGCTAAGGAGATATTTTCCTTTACCGTTAACCAAGGCAACAAAGAATAGTTTTGAAACACCACCATTCGATCTGGCCCTGGTTTGGTGATTTGTCGCCCTTCTAAAATAATTCCGCCTTTGCTGGGCAGATCCAAACCAGCAATCATATTTAGCAAGGTTGATTTACCGCAACCAGAGTGTCCGATTAAGGAAACAAACTCGCCCTGTTTGATTTTCAGTTCGATATTTTTCAGAGCAACATACTGACCGCCATTGGGGAGATCGTAAACGCGATCGACGTGATCGATTTCAACAAATACAGACATAGTTCTAGAGGATGGGGAATGGGCAATTATGGATAGGAAACTGGGTGGTAATCGGTAATTATTTAACGTTTTTCTGTCCTTCTACCCGATTAGCGATTACCACAATCCCTCGCTTTTTTATTCTGAATCCTGAATCCTGAATTCTAAATTCTAAATCCTGAATTCTGACTCCTGACTTCTACTTTTGTTCTGCTGGCACAACGATCGAAGCAATGTATGCCACAAACTTATCTAGCAACAAACCGACAACACCAACGTAAATCAGCGCCAATATTAACTGGCTGATTTGCGTATTATTGTAAGCATCCCAGATAAAAAAGCCAATTCCGACGCCACCAACCAACATTTCCGCTGCCACAATTGCCAACCAAGATAAGCCGATCCCAATTCTCAAACCAGTAAATATGTAGGGAACCGTCGCCGGAAACAAAATATTAAAGAAGTATTCGTGACCGGAAAGTTGCAAAACTCTAGCTACATTTCGATAGTCTTGTGGCAAGTTCTGTACTCCCACCATCGTATTGATAATAATCGGCCAAATCGAAGTAATAAAAATTACGAAAATTGCCGAAGGTTCGTTTTGATTAATTGCAGCCAAGGCAATTGGCAACCAGGCCAAAGGAGGAATAGTCCTGAGAACTTGGAACATCGGGTCTAAAGCTTCATAAGCAAATTTATTAGCGCCGATCAAAATGCCAACTGCAATGCCAACTATCGCAGACATCGAAAAACCAATAGCGACCCGTTGTAAGCTGGCAAATATTTGCAAAGCCAACCCTTTATCGATCCCGCCGTTATCGAAAAAGGGATTAATAATGTAAGGATTAAAGGTATCTGTAAATACTTGAATTGGCCCAGGCAATCCTTTTGAACCAGGAAGACAAAGCAATTGCCAAATTACTAAAAATATAATTAATGCAATTAGTGGGCGAATTACTTTGTTGGAATTTTTTCCTATAAAAGCATTAATCGGGTTTGGTAGCCTTCTTTTGCTAGCTCTAATATCCATTTTGGCTGTCATTTCCCCTTTCTCCTTATCTTGACCTATGTATGATTACTAAAGGTCATTTGTTTCGTGAATCAGCGATTAACAAATGACCGATGACCGATAACCGATGACTAGTTAAGCTTTTTTGATGGCGAGGTTCTTCAAGTATTCTTGTGGATTTTCCGGGTCGAATTTCGTACCATCAAAAAATGTCTCGATTCCCCGAGAAGTGCTAGTAGGAATTTCGCTTGCCGGTACACCGATAGCCTTAGCTGCTTCTTTCCACAAATCTTCTCGGTTTACTTTATCAACTAATTCTTTAACATTAGTATCTGCCGGAATATAACCCCAGCGAATATTCTCCGTCATAAACCAAGTATCGTGGCTCTTATAAGGATAAGAAGCGTTATCTGCCCAGAACTTCATGAACAAGTTGCTGTTTTGCAAAGGCGGACGACCATCACCGTAATCAATATTGCCTTTAGAGCGCTCGATAATATCTTTAAATGGTACGCTAGTCCATTTTTTCTGAGACATGATTTGGCACATTTCTTCTTTGTTTTCTGCCTTCTCACACCACTGTTGCGCTTCTAGAACAGCCATTAAAAGTGCTTTAGCTGCTTTCGGGTTTTTATCCACCCAATCAGCACGCATCGCAAAAGCTTTTTCTGGGTGGTCTTTCCAAAGTTCACCCGTGATTAAAGCTGTATAACCCAAACCTTGGTTAATTAACTGAGCGTTCCAAGGTTCACCTACGCAAAAAGTTTCCATATTACCCGTTTTCATATTCGCTACCATTTGTGGAGGTGGTACGGGAATTACAGAAATATCTCCATCTGGGTTAATACCACCAGCAGCTAACCAATAACGCATCCAAAGGTCGTGAGTACCGCCGGGATAAGTGATGGCAGCTTTCAAATCGTTTTTGCCACTAGCTTTAACTTTTGCAAAGGCATCTTTCAGCCCTTTGCTATCTAAACCTACTTTAAATTCTTTATAGTTATTAGCAATAGAAATTGCTTGTCCGTTGGTATTTAACCGCGCTAGCAAATACATCGGTACTGGCTGTTTGGTTTTGGTTTGTCCCAAGGTCATAAAGTACGGCATCGGGCTTAAGATGTGCGCCCCGTCAATACCGCCGCCTGCCGAACCTGTTTCTAAATTATCGCGCGTTACTGGCCAAGAAGCTTGTTTAATAACTTCTACATCCTTCATGCCATACTTATCAAAAAATCCCTTTTCTTTAGCAATAATTAAAGGAGCGGAATCAGTTAAAGCAATAAATCCTAATTTAGCGGTAGTAACTTCTGGTGCATCGGCAGCGCTAACATTAGCAGCTGGTACTGCGCTGGGAGATGGGCTAGTAGCAGTTGTCGAATTACCATTTGTGGTGGATGCGTTGTTAGAAGTACAGCCATGAAATAATAAAGTGCCTGCTGCGCTTGCTCCAGCTGTAATAATGAATTGTCTTCTAGATAATCTGCTCATTTTTGTTTCCCTGCCGCTGATTAGTTATTGAGTGGTGAATTTTGTCCGGTCTTCGTGGAATTGTCGAGAATCAAGCCTACACAAAAAAGTTAGATGAAAAGGTATACAAAGTAGCAAAAACTAGGTTGTATTTTTTACTGACCTTTCCTTCATATAGAGCGAGAGTAAATTACTGGTTAAAAACGCTAATTTGAGTAAATTTAGGCGTGAATTAGTACGCTTTTTGACAAGCTAGCTCCGAAATGGGCAATTAACAAATCTCGCAAAATAGGTTTCAGGTCATCGCAAGGAATACTTTTCATTACGCAATTGCCTAGTCGCGCATCCTTACCGACTTTTCCACCCATATAAATGTCAACGCCTTCGACAGTTTTGCCAGCTTTTCTGACTTTCGTACCCATTAAACCAATATCGGCTACTTGGGGTTGACCGCAAGAATTAGGGCAACCAGTCCAGTGAATTCTGACTGGTTTGGAAATGGAAAGTTCTGCATTCAATTCCTCAACTATCTCGACTGCCCGGTTCTTAGTTTCAATTAAGGCGAAGTTGCAAAATTGCGCTCCCGTGCATGAAACCAAGTTGCGTTTGAGGGGTTCTGGATTGATGGAAAATTTCTGCAATATTGGCTCGGTTAAGAAGGTTTCTAAGCGAGAGTTGGGAACATGAGTAATAATAATATTTTGCTCGACTGTTAGGCGAATTTCTCCACGTCCGTAAACATCTGCTATTCTGGCTAAATCGAACATATCTTGCGCGTAAAGTCGTCCCACAGGAACGTGCAATCCGATATAGTTTAAGCCGGGTTGTTTTTGCGGATAAATGCCGATGTGATCCCGTTTTTCCCAGCTAATTTCATCTGTTTCGGCGGCTGTTTGGAGAGAGTAACCTAGTGCTTTTTCGACTTCGATTCGGAATAGGTCGATACCCCATTCATCTATCAACCACATCAGCCGTGCTTTTTGTCGATTTGCTCTCAAGCCGCAGTCGCGAAAAACTACTAGGATGGCTTTGCACAAATTGATAACTTCTGTTGGTGTTACCCAAGCATTGAGGGGAATGGCAGCTTCACAACGTTTGGCAGAGAAAAAGCCACCTACTAAGACGTTAAAGCCGATAATTCCGTTTTTGTAAGCGGGGATGAAGGCGATATCGTTGATTTCGGCATGAACGGAGTTGTCGCGACATCCGGCGATCGCAATATTAAACTTGCGAGGTAAATTAGTAAAATCTCGGTTTCCCTCTCCGCAACCAGTAATCTCATCCTGCAATTGTTGGGCAATTTCTCTAGTGTCAATCAGTTCGTCCGCATCAATACCCGCTACGGGAGAACCAGTAATGTTGCGAACATTATCCATGCCTGACTGAATACTAGTTAAACCTACAGATTTCAGCTTTTGAAAAATACCCGGCAAGTCTTCAATGTGAATTCCCCTTAGTTGTAGGTTTTGCCTAGTTGTAATATCAGCACTGCCATCCGAGCCATATCGCTGCACGATTTCAGCCAGAGTTACCATTTGGTCTGTAGTAATGATGCCATTGGGCAACCGCAGCCGCATCATAAATTTACCAGGAGTGACGGGACGGAAGAAAACGCCCAACCATTTGAGCCGATGTTCTCGGTCTGTTTCATCCATTGCTTCCCAGCCCATTCTGGCAAATTGTTCTAGCTCGGTTTTGACTACTAAGCCATCTTTTTCTGCTTTGAATTTCTCAAATTTGTTCAAATTTGCCGTTACTGTGGCCGTGCTTGTCATCTGTTATCCCTTTAATTTTTTGATAGCTGAGATATCACCGCCTGTTTATACAGAGCCAGAACTTTTTGAAATATGAAAGATGAACTACAAACAATGAAAAATTAATCGTTCAAAGTTTTTACTTCAGCCTTTAAACTTCATCCTTCATCTTTTCTTTAGATGGCTGTTTGTTGCTTATAACGCTACTGGGACTAAATGTGTAAATTCGTATCCTTTATTACAAAATATTTCTTTACATGATTTTTTTGCATGGGTAGAATGCTTTTACTGCATTTATATCTTTCGATAGATGAGTTTTTGGAAAAATTACAATTATGTAAAAAGCGGATTTAGAGTATCCGCTTAAAACATCAATAATTATTCTTTGTGCATATTGACAAAATAGTATTTTTGTGTATTAGTATGAACGGGACTTACGGAAAATCACGAGAGTTTAAGGGTTGTCGGAGCGGGCTTCACCTGGATTTCTGCCGAACGGTTTTGAAAAAAAAGGCTATTTGTGAAAGAATGGCACGCTTGTTAAGCGAGGCGCTCTAGTTCCCAGGCTGAGTCTGGAAACTAAGAAAAACTACTAAAACCGCCTCTAAGTTTCTAATTGGCTGTGTAAGTCTCGATCGATATATGAGCTTGCTTTGATGCAAATATTGCATGGAAATTATTTGTTTCGAGCATACTACTTATTTTTCTGTAATTTTTAATACAAAAATTTTAGTATTTCAAAAATATTTTTGTTAATAACAGACCTATTCCAAACCTCAAACGTGAGAGAGAATCGCCTCTAAAAAGAGAGGCGATTTTTTGTATAAACCTTAAATTTTAAATGTAATTTAAATATGGTTTTGGGTGAATTAAAGAGGTAATATTTAATGAATTATAATCAAAAAAATTGTTATAAAATGACCGATTTACCTAAAATCAACCAAAAATCTGAATTAATGATGGAGAACGTTTTAGAACAAGCAAACATCGCATCGCAGCAACAAAATTGGCCGTTGTTAAATCAATATCTGCGCCAAACGATCGAGCAAGAAAAAGGCAGAGCGTCTCAAGTCACGCTCGATCGCCAAAAAATACTCCATTGGGCTTTGGAAGTTCTGGAATGCGGTGATTTTCAAGACCGTTGGGAAGTGGTAAAGATTTTTCCTTCTTTAGGTACGATCGCGATCGCACCCCTGAGCGACATCCTACAAGACGAAGAGGCAGAAGAAGAATTACGCTGGTTCGTGGTGAGAATCTTGGCAGAATTCAACACCCAAGAAGTCATTCATGTTTTGGTAGAAATACTCAAAACATCGGAAAGTGAAGAATTAACGGCAATGGCAGCAGAAGCATTAGCTAATCTAGGACAAAATGCGATCGCTGCCTTAACGGAATTATTAGCAGCAGAAGAAACTCGTTTATTAGCAGTACGCAGTCTTTCGGCGATTCGCCGTTCCGAAATCATCACACCATTATTAACAGTCGTCAAAGATCCGCAAATTTCCGTGCGAGTAGCAGCCATCGAAGCACTTAGTAGCTTCCACGATTCTCGCATTCGACCTATTTTGCTGGATGCTTTGAAGGATGTCGCCGCACCAGTCAGAAAAGAAGCAGTCATCGGTTTGGGATTGCGTCCCGAATTACGAGAAAATTTGGATTTGGTTAACCAAATTATTCCTTTACTTTGGGATTTTAATTTAGAAGTTTGCGCTGCGGCTGCTCAATCACTGGCGCGTTTGGGAACTAACGCCGCCGCCGATGCTTTGTTTAAAGTTTTGCGATCGCCAAACACTCCCCTACCGTTACAATTGCAATGCGTGCGATCGCTCGGTTGGATGGAAACACCACAAACTTTAGAATATTTGCAACAAGCTTTAAACTTAGAATCGCTTCCCGTGTATCAAGAAGTGGTGACAATTTTAGGGCGATTGGAAAAAGACAGTTTAACTCCAATAGCTAGCCAAATTTTAATTGCTGCTTTGCGATCGCAACATCCGGCGCTCGAAGATAGTAAAATCAGACAAGCTTTCGCTGTCAGCTTAGGGCAACTGGCAACTC
>CAZJJR010000078.1:14392-21638 GCA_964546365.1 uncultured bacterium
AGCATTGAAAAAATTTCCCACTGCGATCGGACAATTGCAAGAATTGATTGCCAATGAAAGTTCGCCATCCCAATTAAGACAAGGAGTTGCTTTGGCTTTACAAGAGTTTTGAGGGAAAAGGGAAAGGGAAAAATTTGTTAAGTCTAACTTCTGACTCCTGAATTCTGACTCCTGAATTCAGATTCCTGAATTCTGAACGAATGTGCAAGCGGTATCAAAATCTACTAAAATGAGTCAGCGAATAAGCTAAGGTCATGGCAAGACCTTAAATATATAATTCAGGCTACATCAAAATGCGACTAGAGCAGTTGCAAGCATTCCTAGCGATCGCGGAAACTGGCAGTTTTCAACAAGCTGCCAGAAAATGTGGGGTTACTCAATCTACCATCAGTCGGCAAATCCAATCTTTAGAGGCGGATGTTGGTTTATCTTTATTTCATAGAAGCAATCAGGCCAAGCTAACATTAGCAGGAGAAAGGTTTTTGCCCCGCGCCCGAAAAATCTGCGTGGAATGGGAAAATGCCACCCAGGAATTAGCGGAATTGTTGGCAGGAAAACAACCCGAACTTTGCGTCGCTGCGATTCCTTCCATCTGCGCTTATAATTTACCTCCAGTATTAGAAAAGTTTTGTCAAGATTATCCAGCAGTACAGTTGCGAGTGACATCACTGGGAAGCGATCGCGCTTTGAAAGTTCTCAAGGATGGCTTAGTCGATCTTGCTATTGTGATGAATAATCGCTTTTTAACTGCTAGCCCGGAAATGGTGGTTGACGTGCTTTACAGCGAACCAATTGAGGTATTGATGTCAGCCAATCATCCCTTGAGTCAGTACGAAAGAGTACCTTGGGCGGAAATTACCCGTTATCCCCAAATCGTATTTAAAGTGGGCTATGGAATGCAGCGTTTAGTACAAGAACAATTTCAGCGTTTGGGGGCGTCGATGAATGCGGTATTGGAATTAAATACTCTCGATGCTTTTCGAGGAATGGTCAGACAAGGAAACGCGATCGCCTTATTGCCTAAAACAGCAGTTCTCGATGCTCAATACGACCCTACTTTGGTAGTAAGATCGACAGCAGAACCCACTTTAAAGCGGCAAGTAGTACTGGTGACAACTTGCGATCGCATTCAAATTCCACCCATTCAGCATTTCCGCCACTTAGTTCACAAATTAATCGGCATCCAAACCGATCTGTTATCCTCCAGTTCGTCACCTACCAACATCGCTACCGCTTTGCCCCAAAGTATCGCAATTTAGTCATCAGTCATTGGTCATTGGTCATTAGTTCTTAAGCTAATGACTTTTGATTACTGAACGAATGACAAATAACAAATGACAAATGACAATTAAAGTTATGAGTAAAGCTTTTCGAGAACTGCTAAAAAAAGTTGGTAGCGGTACCCATACCGGGGAAAATTTAACTCGCTTGGAAGCAGCAGAAGCAACGCGAATGATGCTGCTAGAAGAAGCAACTCCCGCCCAAATCGGCGCTTTCATGATCGCCCACCGCATCAAGCGCCCCACTGGAGAAGAATTAGCAGGGATGTTGGATGCTTATGAAGAATTGGGGCCAAAATTGCAGCCGAATACCCGCTTTAGTTCTCAAGCGATCGTTTTGGGCATACCTTATGATGGTCGATCGCGTACTGCACCCATTAGCCCATTAACCGCATTAATCCTTACTGCCGCAGGCGTTCCCACTATTATGCACGGTGGCGATCGAATGCCCACCAAAGAAGGAGTTCCCCTGGTTGAAATTTGGCAAGGTTTAGGAGTTGATTGGACTAAACTTTCTCTTAGCCAAACTCAACAAATTTTTGACAGTACCGGCTTAGGTTTTATCTACATCTCAAAACACTTTCCCCTCGCTGCTAATTTAGTTCCCTATCGCGATCAAATCGGTAAACGTCCACCCTTTGCCACCCTAGAATTAATGTGGAGTCCCTACGCGGGAGACGCCAATATTATTTGTGGTTTCGTCCATCCTCCCACCGAAAATATGTTCCGAGAAGCTTTAGGAATGCGGGGAGTGCAGCGTTTTACCACTGTCAAAGGATTAGAAGGAAGCTGCGATTTACCGCGCGATCGTACTGCCATTATCGGGATTGCCAAACCAAAAGAAGAATTTGAACGCCTGCTTTTAGCCCACGCAGATTACGGTTTTAGCAGCAAAAATCCTCCCCTAGAACCAACTCCCCAACTAATCGAACAAATACAATCCGTATTACGAGGCGAAGATTCCGAAATGATGGAATCTGCCCTTTGGAATGGTGCTTTTCAATTATGGAATGCCGGAGTTTGTTCGGATATGCAAGACGGTATCGACACAACAAAAGATATTCTTACTAGCGGTAAAGCAGCAGAAAAATTATCAGAAATTCATCAAGCCGTAACTGCCACCCAGTTAGTTTACCAAAATTAAATTACAGCGGTCAATGCAATAGAAAAAATATCTCAATATATCTGCATCCTCACCAACAATATTTATCTACATCTGTGTTCATCTGTGTTTATCTGTGGGCATCTGTGGTAAAAAAATCCTCAAATTTCATGACTCAAACTAATGCAGTGAACTCAGAAACCCGGTTTCTTCAATAAACCGGGTTTCTATACACACCTAAAAAGCGTTGTAAATGAATAAAAATATTCCTGCATCAGCCCTAATTCTTGCTGGCGGTAAAAGTTCTCGCATGGGACAAGATAAAGCCCTCGTTCCTTGGAATGAGATACCCATGTTAACCAGAGTATGCCAAATAGCATCGCAATGTTGCCACCAAGTTTACTTGCTGACTCCTTGGCAAGAACGCTATCAAGATATAGTTACACAAAATTGTCGATTTCTATTAGAATCAAATCCCGGTCAAGGGCCATTAGTTGGTTTAGCTGATGGACTTTCACAAATTAATACTGACTGGGTATTACTGTTAGCTTGTGACTTACCGAGTCTAGATGCAAATATTATTCAAAATTGGATAGCTCGGCTAATTGAATTACCGACTGATGTATTAGCTTTTGTACCTCGTCAAGGTGAAATGTGGGAACCTTTGTGCGGTTTTTATCGACGAGAAAGTTTACCAGAATTGCAGAAATTTATTCAACAAGGCGGACGTTCTTTTCAAAGTTGGCTGTCGCAAATTCCCACCCAAGCAATTCCTGTAAGCGAACAAGAGAAAAATATGCTTTTTAATTGCAATACCCCAACTGATTTAAGAGAAAGGATAAAGGATGAAGGCTAAAGTATGAAGTATGAAATAAAAAATTTACCCATACTCCCACCTCTAATTAAGTCAAGCAAGCATTTCTAATACTTCTGGTGATGGAGTATCGAATCTGCTAGGCATATCCTGATAGCGAAGCACTTCTAAAAGGCGATTTTCTTTGTCTACGATTACTACTGTAGGGGAATGGTGTGTGATTTCTTCTGGACTGAATTGTGCGTAAGTCATGATGATGATGCGATCGCCTTTCATTCCCAGTCGCGCCGCCGCCCCGTTTAACTCGATGGCACCTGAATTCGCTGGCGCTGCGATCGCGTAAGTAATAAATCTTTCTCCATTGGCAGTGTTGACTACTTGCACCTGTTCGTAGGGCAATATGCCAGCAGCATCTAACAAGGCACGATCGATACTGATGCTACCCATATAATTGAGATTGGAATCGGTGATGATGCAATTGTGAATTTTGGCTAGAAGAAGCGATCGCTGCATGGCTAATGGAGATTAGATTTCCTTTCCTAAATTTTAGATATAGATGGAAAATTTGCCAATTTATCTCCCAATCTTCCATCTATATCTAAAATTGGTTGATGGTTGATTTGAATAGTTTTAAACTATGAATCTCAACCTTTTTGGCTACCAGCTTTAATGAACTTTTCAACCAAAGGCATTACTTTATCAACATCCTGCCAACCCAAGATTTCCACTTTTTTCTTTTCCAAATTTTTGTAAGTTTGGAAAAATTCGGCAATTTCGTCCAAGCGATGGGATTGAATATCTTGGAGGGATTTTACCTTAGCATAGCGCGGGTCTTTATCTGGCACGCAGAGAATTTTCTCATCGCGATCGCCTCCGTCGATCATTTCCAGCATCCCAATCGGACGCGCCGCAATCACGCAACCTGGAAAAGTAGGTTGATCCATGATTACCATACCATCTAGCGGGTCACCGTCATCGGCCAGGGTGTTGGGCACAAAACCATAGTCATAAGGATACTGCACGGAAGAATACAGCACCCGATCTAAAGCAAACGCTTGTAAATCCTTGTCGAACTCGTATTTATTTTTGCTACCGGCGGGAATTTCAATCAAAACGTTAATCAAACCAGGCTTTGGTTGCGGGGGAATGCGGTTTAAGTCCACTGTGGAATTCCTCAATTTAACAGCAAATGGGGTGAAGCGAGTTGTACTCTCGATCGAGTTCGCATCACCCCCGTGTAGCATTCTATGGGAATAAGGGTAACGGCGAACCTTTACCTAGCGAATTCTGTATACTGATGACCGGAGTAGGGAGTTAACTTACTCCCTTGGTGAGTTGGCATCAATATAAATAATCAGAAAAAGGCGATCGCAATTGGTTCGGGATGCCGTATAATCAGTTCGGAATGAAGATTCCTACTTCTTCCCTACCCATTCCATCGGCTGTTTCCTAGCATCATTCCCTCTGGTTCGGTAGTGGATATGTGATATTTTGCAAAGCCTCGACGTTGTTTGAAGAGTAATGAGCGATCGTAAAAATGGGTAAAGTCAAGGTTAGCAAAGCAATGAATGTTCCCACAATATCTGCCATCCTCGCGGGCGGTCGGTCGGGAGCGTTGGCAGCCTGTTCAGTAGAGTTCATAAAAAAAGGTACTTTAACTGAGTTGTCAACCAAATCAGTCTAAATAAGAGATTGAGAAGGAATTGAGAGAGAACTAATATAGTTACTCTATTTATCATTTTAACAATTAACTTGCGTAAGTTTGTTTCCTAGAAAACAATCTGAATGTAAACCTACCTAAAGAAAGAGATTAGGCAACTATGCGCTGCCTAGCCCCGTTATAACTTCATAAGTATTTTCACTTAAAGAATGTATTGAATTAATGACCGCAGGGGTGCAGAGATAAACAGGAAAATATATTTGTACTATTTTTTCCCTTTCCCCCTGCCCCTGCCTCCGCCAGGGCTAATCCATGTTCGGAGGAGAAAATAATTTGTTGAGGATTAAGATATACCAAAGTCAGGCAAACAAATGTTGAATCATCTGGCATCTATTACCCCCTACCTCCGGAATCCCCCCATCCCCCCATCTATTAAATTTTCTCTCTTTACAATGAAGTAGCCCTGCCTGCCTCTGGCATTCTAGCCCTTAGCGCCTATCATAGGTTCTTTGATGAAACGGATATACAGGTGCTTAAAGGTAGATTGGAGAACCCTTGGCAAACCGAAATCTATGGGCATCAAGGATTCCGGTAGTTTCCAATCCAAAACTTGCAACTCTGCCGGTCGTAGTTGGGGAAACTCGATCGCTTCAAGTTCGGGACAAAGGCCCAATCGTTGGGAAGCCACCACAGTTGGTACTAAGCTGGGATCGACGTTGAGGATTTCCAGTATAGCGCGATCGAGCGCGAACACATCCCGCGACGCCGCCAGAATTCCCAACTGGCGAGGGTCACCGTTGCTGGGGCCATTTCCTTCATGACCGATAATACCATCGAGAATCGTCAAATCGGGATCGATCGCCCGTGCCGTTTCCACCAACATTTCCCCAAAGCGGTTAGCATCTTTTCCCGCTTCCATATGCCACCAAGCCTTCATTTTGCCAGGGACGCAGCCAAACAGATTTTTTACCCCCATCGTCATGGTTAATTGAACGTGGGATTTCACTTTTGGCAAATTAATCACTACATCGGCATCCATCGCTTCTTTAGATAGCAGCAAGTGATTGAATTTTTCGCTAATGGTTTGGTATCTGTTACCGTGAAACTCTACGATCGGGATTTTCAGTTCCTCGACTAAAGGCAAATAACCATTCGCTTTAGCCACTCCCAGCGCACTACCAAAAGCGGGGCCATCACCTAAAAAAGGCTTACCACCCGCTTGTTGTACCATCTGGGCCACGCAATATACCAGTTCGGGACGGGTGACGCATTCGTTTTGAGGTCGAGCCCCAGTGAGTAAGTTAGGTTTGAGCAGGACACGCGCCCCAGGTTCCACAAAAGATGCCATTCCCCCTAACGGTGCGAGTAAAGTTTCCAGAGATTCCCGCAAAGAAGTTAGGTCGTAGGAGTTGGCTCGAATTAAACTAACAGCAGGTGGCATTATTTCGATCGCTCCAAAAGTAAATCAAAGTAAATTGACTATAGCCAGCTTATCGACCGCGATTAAGTGCAGTAACTCGTTCGCAATTGGCGAACACTCCTTCTCCTTGCAGTTCGGACAACGGAGGCTTCACTTCTACTTTCACCACTTGAGATGTTGCGATCGCAACAGTTTGATCTCGCAGATGCAGCGTTACAAAAGGTTTATCCAAAATATAGAAAAGTTGCTGCTGTAATTCTTGTGGAGTGAGAGGAAGATTAAAGGATTCTGCCTGACCGTTTTGAAAGTGAAAGGTCAATTGAGTATAGTCAGCAGTAGACATGGCAAAATCTCCTGATTAGTTTGTATTCACAGAACTGCTTGAGCAGCAGATGTCATGCTGTATTGATTTTGACATAACCACGCAATCCGCAAGCCCTGAATTAATCATTGAGTAATATCACGTCAGATAGTAGCGAACTTGTATTAAGTTGTCTAATTTTAGAGGCAGGTTTAGACGATCTTTCTTGATTTCAACAGATAAACCGATCGCAAAACCTTCCTCTGATACAGTAAAACTTTGTAGAGACGTTCGATGAAACGTCTCTAGGAGAGTTACGGGCAGCACGCCTTTAATTTCTGGAGATGTCTAGATGCAACCGGACAAGATGTAAAAATGCAATATCGCTTCAACGCTCTCAAATATCGTATTGTGCATAATCCTTGTCCCTGCTTTCCGCAGATCGTGTTGTCGGACACGTTGACTATGATCCACTGTAGCATTGTCTTGGAAGACTATGATGATTTATCTGCTTAGTTGCAAATTTCGTTGTGCTTGAGACTATGTAAATAAGGGCGGGCATTTTTCATAACATTATATTTGAATAGTAAAGCCATTACAGCGCTTTCCAGGTAAATGTGGTAAATAGAAACCGGGTTTCTATCCTGTACTTCAAGTCACTGGAATCTG
>CAZJJR010000079.1:0-15544 GCA_964546365.1 uncultured bacterium
ATGTTTTTTCGATTAAAATGCACCCTAGAGTTTTGGCAAAATTTTGTTGAGAGATTGGTAAAATAATTGTTTTAATTATCTATCTGCTAACTCCAGATATCTCTCTAAGTCTTGGATTCGCTCTTCGGTGACAGATGCCATACAATTACTGTACATCATTGGCTCCATACTGCCTCCAGCAACTTCGCTTCTTTCAAAATCACAACTGCTATCTCGAAATCTAATCCAAGCTCGCTGCGCTGTAATTAATTTTTGTTTCCGAGAAGTTGACAATTTTGGTAAAAGCTGTTGATAAACTTGGTTGAGTTTGCGATCGGCGTTTTGATAAGCGATTCCCGCACAGGCGTTCATTTCGGCTTGTGTCATGGGGTTATCGCAGTTAGTACGTTGGGCTACTGTTACGCTTCTTGGTATATGAGGTGTTGTACTGGCAATAGTAAGAGTAGGAATTGCCAAGTTGAAAAACGTAAAGGTACTGGCTGCGGTTAGTAAAAATTTACCCATATTTAAATTTCTGATTGACTATAGCAATTAAGATAACAAAAATGCGCTCTAGCTAATTGGCTGGAGCGCAGTACCATCTGATAACCAAGTTACCGTCACTACGGGTGATGGTTAATACTTAGTTCTTGCGATTGACAATTGTTTCAGGATGATTTCGGAATTTGAATGCTTGAGGAGTCATATCATGTCCGCTGGCATCGTTAGTATATGAGTGATGCTCTCATATTATCTGTGGGAATCAGAGGTTAAATTTTTACCGCAGATAAACGCAGATAAACGCAGATAAGAAAGGGATTGTTTATGCGATCGATGCTACCGGACATGATATCAGAATTCAGCAGAAAAAAGCATTCTGAATTCTGATATCATGTCTGGCGAGAATTCTACTTACGTTCAACTGTCCCGCATTAAAACAATAACCTTTAATCTTTTGATAATCATCAAGGGTATCTATATCAAGGACTCCCTCAGAAAAAGGAATGCTTAAACAATTTGAAGAATGCTGACGGATGGTTTTTCTAGCACCAATATCACCCTGAAGAAGATCTAGTTCTGAAAATAAGGTTTTATCGAATAAAGCGGGAACACCAAGGATACCAGCATATTCGGAAGCTACTATACTGCAATTTGTGGTTTGATATTTTGCAACCAGTTGATTAATTAGGTTGAGAGAGACAAAGGGTTGATCGCATAACATCAGCACGATCGCATTAAGGTGAGGCGCGATCGCTTGGATTGCCGTTAGTCCACAGCGAATGGAACTCGCCATACCCGTTGACCACTGTTGATTGTAAACGATATGAATATTGAGATTTTTCAGATCGGGCTGAATAATTTCGGCGTAAGCACCTAAGACGACAATCACTGGCTGACAGGGAGAATGAATCGCTACTTCTGCGATCTGTCGGATCAGCGATTTACCCCGATAAGTCAGGAGTTGTTTGGGCTGACCGAGGCGCGTGGAAGCTCCTGCTGCTAAGATTATGATACCAATGTCAGACATAGTTGCTCTGGGGAAGAATGGATCGGGCTTTGACGATCGCGTAAGAAACTAGCAGAACGTCCACCGATCGCAGCTTGAATTTCTGCCACGATGGACAGAGCAATTTCTTCGGGGGTTTCAGCTGCAATATCTAGTCCTACGGGGTTATACAGTCGTTGTTTTTGGGCAGTTGTGGCAAAGATATTAGATTCTGCCAGATCGTCCCACAACTTTTGCATTCGCCGTTTTGGGCCTAACACTCCCAGATAGCGTATTGGGGACGGAATCAGGGTTTTGAGAATTGCCAGATCGCTCAGATAGTGGTGTGTCATCACAACTGCTACGGTTTGCGGTGCGAGCAAATGTTGGTAGGAGTCGAGACGATCGAGTTCGCAACTAAGAATTCGATCGGCTTGGGGAAAGCGATCCCTCGTCAGATATTTCGATCGACGATCGATAACAGTAACGTGCCAACCTAGATATTTAGCCAATTGCACGACCGGAATTGCATCGTATCCAGAACCAAATACCAGCAGTGGAACTAATGGATGAATGACCTCGATCGACACATCGACTCGCCCTTGAGGAAAGGTGTAAGATTGTATGCGAGTTTGTTTTTCTCTCAGTGCGCGACGAGTATCTGTTTCGATCCTTTTAGCAATCACAGCATTAGCAATCCGATCGATGAGAGTACCATCTGATTTGAGCATCAATCGAGAACCAACGGTAATATCTAGCACTCCTTCTGTTTTAAAGACAGTTGCGATCGCTCCCGCTTGTTGAGATTGCAAACAATCCTGAATGAACGACATCTGAGTGAGTACCCTTGAATCGCTGAGAGATTCGATCGAAACATCTACAACACCATTGCATCCCAACCCGAAACCAAACACGATGTCTTCACTGGATGTGGTGTCGTATCTTATTAAGATGGGATTGCCACCATTGGAGAAGAGCGATCGCGATCGTTCAAAGACATCGCCTTCCAAACAGCCACCGCTAATCGCACCGATCGTCTGCCCATCTTCAGTTAATATCATTCGAGCGCCCGGTCTGCGATAAACAGAACCACTGCTTTGGACTACCGTAGCCAAAACCCCACGCTTTCCAGCCTGTTGAATTTGTTTAAAAGCTTGCACAATCAGTTGTAATTCGTTCATATACTAACGCAGGTTGCTATTTATTAATTCTTTCTCTTGTTCCCCCCTTATTAAGGGGGACTAGGGGGGATCTAAGGCTGTGATTACTAGGTTTAGATCCCCCCAACCCCCCTTAATAAGGGGGGCTAAGAAAGAGTCAGACTTATCACTAGCAGCTTGGGTTACTAACTACCCCATCAACTTATCGGGAGTAATTGGTAAACTGCGAAGCCGCTTACCCGTTGCGTGGTAGATCGCATTACCAACAGCAGCAGCCACGCCGACGATGCCAATCTCACCCACCCCTCGCGCACCCAAAGGATTAAACGCCAGATCCGGTTTGCCGACAAACGTTACATCTATGCGAGGAATATCGGCATGGCTGGGATAGTGGTAGGTTGCCAGGTCATAAACCACAGGATGTCCTGTATTGGGGTCGAACAGGCACTCTTCCATCAACGCTTCCCCAATCCCCATGATCGCGCCGCCCCGGATTTGACTAGCAGCAGCTTTGGCATTGATCACCCGCCCGATATCCATCACCGACACCCAGCGCATTACCCGCAGCCGTCCCAGTTCTTCATCCACCGCCACTTCACAAAAATGAGCGCCCCAGGATTGAAACGCCCGCTGTTTGCCCTCTTCGCCAGGGGCAGAGGAACCCATAGCTGACAAGTCTGACCGTCCAGAGCGTTGTAGTTCCCTCAGTGCATCTGCTACGGTGTCAAAGTTTCCAGATTTGAGCAAGTTCTGGCAGGCATTTTGGACAGCGGGAGATAAGGAGGCGGTCATTTGCGATCCGCCAGCTAATCCACCATCAGGAAATAGAGAATCGCCGATTTCCACGCTCACTTTCTCCACAGGCACCCCCAAGGTTTCCGCTGCCATAATTGCTACAACGGTATAGGTTCCAGTACCCATGTCATTGGCTGATGTCAACACGTTTACCCGACCATCGGGCAATAGTCGCACTTTGGCTGAGGCGTTGCCCCGATAACCAGGCAAGGAAGCGGCTGCCATTCCCCACCCGATCGATTTACCGTCGCGGGTGGGGCTACGGGGTTGGCGAGGTCGATTTTGCCAACCGAAGCGTTTGGCTCCTTGTTGGAGACATTCGGCAAAATGCTTGCTGGAAAAGGGAAGGCCGCTATCCGGGTGGGTTTTGATTTCGTTTTTGAGTCGGAGTTCTACCGGATCGAGGTTGAGTTTCCAGGCTAGTTCGTCCATTGCTGATTCGAGCGCCCACATTCCTGGGGTTTCCCCGGGCGCTCGCATCCAAGCTGGGCTGCCAATGTTTAGGGTTCCTATGGTTTGACTCGCCTCCACTTTGGGTACGGCGTACATAGCTGGGGTGTTTTTGATGCAGGGTTCGGCAAACTCCTCGACGGGAGAAGTAATGCTCTTGGCGGTGTGAACGATCGCTTCCAATTTGCCATCCCTGTCCGCTGTCAGGCGCACGGTTTGCTCGGTGGCCGAGCGGTGGCCCGTGTTAGCAGTCATCTGGCGACGGGTCACCACGACCTTGAGGGGGCGCTGAATCTGACGCGCCACGGCAGCACACAGGATGCCGTGGGGCCAGGGAAATGCCTTGGCACCAAATGCACCGCCGATGTAGGGAGTCACGATCCGCACTTTTTGCGAGGAAATACCAAATAATTCGGCGTAGGTGCGCTGGGCTGCTACTACCCATTGAGTACCTTCGTAGACGGTGAGGGAGTCTCCTTGCCACTGAGCAACGATCGCGTGGGGTTCCATCATGGCATGGAGTTCGGTAGAAGTCTTGTAAGTTGCTTCTACAGTGACAAGTGCTGTTGCCTCTGTTTCCGTGGAAAATTCCCCTTTGCGAAACAGCAAATCTTGGCCAAAAAAATTGATAGCGGGTTTGTAGGTAGCTTTGCCAGGATCGATCGAGGGGGTTTCGATGTCGTACTCCACTCGAATCGAGCGGGCAGCTTCCCGCGCTCGTTCAAAGGTATCCGCGACAACTAAACCGATAATCTGTCCACCATAGTAAATCCGGTCATCGGATAAAGGTAAACGGGCTTCGTAGAGTTTGCTGGTAAAGAAGTCGTTAGTGACTTCGCACACTTGGGGAACGTTTTTGTGAGTGATGACGGCAATTACTCCCGGTGCTTTTTCAGCAGCTTGGGTGGAAATCGATCGAATTCGTCCTTTGGCGATCGCAGATGTTACCAAATATCCATGCACTAACCCAGGAATCTGTTGCTCGGCGGTGTAGGTGGCTTTCCCGGTTACCTTCGCCAAGCCATCTTTCCGATTGACAGCAGTACCGATCGCTTTCATGCTAAACCTCCTCCCCGTGCTGAAATCACCAGCGCTCTTTTGATGGCTCGTTTTGCCATTTCCACTTTGAAACCGTTGTGAGCTAAAGGTTTGGCTCCTTGTAGGGCTAGATTTGCTGCCTGTTGGAATGTTTCAACTGTGGCGAGTTTGCCTTTGAGGAACGCTTCTGCTTCGATCGCCCGCCAAGGTTTATGTGCCACTCCACCTAAAGCCAGACGAACATCCCGGATGCGTCCGACTACCACATCGATCGCTGCTGCCACTGAAACCAACGCGAACGCATACGAAGCTCGATCGCGCAGTTTGAGATAAACTCCAGTTTTGGCAAAAGGTAAAGGTGGTAGAATTACCGCCGCGATCAATTCGCCCGGTGCCAAATTCGTATCCCGTTGCGGCGCATCCCCCGGTAAACGATGAAAGTCACCGAAGGGAATCTGCCGCCGTCCTTTGGTGCTTTCCACTTCTACAACTGCATCCAACGCTGCCAGTGCAACGCACATATCAGAAGGATGAACGGCGATGCAGAGATCGCTGGCTCCTAATATGGCGTGCATTCGATTGATTCCCTCTATGGCTGGACAGCCACTTCCCGGTTGCCGTTTGTTGCAAGCAAATACGGTGTCGTAGTAGTAAGGACAACGGGTGCGTTGCAACAAATTACCACCGACGGTTGCCATATTGCGGATTTGCTGGGATGCGCCCGATAGAATGGCGCGAGACAACAGGGGATAATCGCGTCGAATCTGGGGATGATCCGCGAGTGCTGTATTGGTTACTAGTGCGCCAATCCGAATGCTTCCATCTAGAGTGACTTCAATTCGTTTTAAATTCAAACGAGAGATATCGATCAGTCGATCGGGTTCGTCGAGAAATACTTTGAGGCGATCGACTAGATTAGTTCCGCCTGCGATGAATTGGGCGTTTTGCGTGCTGTGCGATTGCCGCAGCGCATCCTCAGTCGAGGTAGCGCGGACGTAAGCAAAATTTTTCATACCTCCACCTCCTCTACCAGAATGGTTGCGGCGGGAGAGGGAGGAGTTTGTCCGGCTACCTGTTGTACGGCTGCCACAATCCCGTTGTAGGCACCACAGCGACACAGATTGCCACTGAGCCTTTCTTCGATCTCTGCTTCCGAAAGGGTTGCCAGTTGGGGCGGACGGGTTAGATCGGGAGTTACGGCACTGGCGCTGCCTCGGTTGATTTCATCCAAGAGGGCAACTGTTGCACAGATTTGTCCCGGCGTACAATATCCACACTGAAATCCATCATTTTCAATAAATGCTGCTTGAACAGGATGGAGTTGTTCGCCTTTGGCCAAACCTTCAATTGTAGTAATCGCCCGACCCTCCTGCATGATGGCGAGGGAAAGACAGGAATAAACGCGATCGCCATCTACCAGTACCGTACAGGCTCCACATTGTCCGCGATCGCATCCTTTTTTCGTACCTGTCAGTTCCAATCGTTCTCGCAACACATCCAACAAGGTGACGCGCGGTTCGATCCGAACGGTATGGAATTGTCCGTTAATTTTGAGGGTGACTGGGGTTTCTCCTCGAACGATCGGAGAATGGGGATCGCGCTCTGCAAATCTACTACCAGTTTTCTTAGTAGAAATACTGCGATCGATTACGATCGCGCCAAAGCGAACTATTGTCGCGCCTAAAAAAGCAATACCTAAAACTGTAAATGTATCAGCAGACTGTAACCATAAATATATGGCTGCTAAGCCTAGAAAAAAGCTACCCAAAATAAAGCGAATTTCAGAAATACCTATAGGGGAAATTGGTTGAATAGCTACAAAAGCTGCGATCGTTTTTGGTAAAAGTAACACCGCTCCACCTAAAAGCATCAGTATTGCTGCCAAAATGTTAGGAGCAATCAGTGTAATAGTTTCCACGAGTTTTATCTGAAAAGGAACACTTCTTAAGTGTGTCTTTTTATATTGAGTTAGTTAAGGAGCTTGGGGCATAGGCACAATGGATTATAGCGTTTTCCCGTCAACGTGCAACAAATAGCTGATACGGGCTGGTTTAGCCCAACATTACCGGAATTTAACCGATGTTTTCAGTATAAAAACCGCCCCCTTCAAAATGCGTAGCAAAACCAACAAAAATTAGATTCGATGTAGTAATCGCTACATTTCATCAACATAGATCTTCTCTTTACCAAAGGAATAGCTTACGATCTCAAGGAGAAACTCCGTAGCATTTATGAAACCACTACAATATTTATCAATTAGGTTAATTTCTAAAATTATTTGTTAATCCCAAGAATCAATAAGCGTTAGTTTTTCTGCCGATTGTCTGGGAATTTAGCGGCGATAAATTACCGCTAAATAATTGAATATTTTTGTTAATAAACTAATTCGCACTATAATAATTCTGTAAAAACCAGTAGTGATGAATACAATTTTGTTAAAATTAAAATTACAAATTTATAAAGCACCGCTATACCTCAACCAAGCCCTATAGGTAGAGGCGATTGGCAGAGTGAAAAGCAAGTAAGAGAACCAATTCCATGAAAATAGAAATTCACAGTAACGATTTTGATGAAAAATGCCGCTGTCATTTATGCGGACAGATATTTTTTCCATCAGCAGTGGTGGCTAAAGCTTTTAAAGAGTCTGGGGAGTATTTAACTGATGTTTGTGGGGAGTGCATTGCAGTTGGCCCAGAGGGAATGAGTAAAAGGATGCGAACCAGGGCTGATTACCTGCGCCAAATAGCGGCTGAATTAGAGGGACTGGCGAGGAGTGAGATTAAATCACCGAGTATTGCTCAATTGAATATCATGAATCAAATTGAGAATGCGATGCGTTAATTGGTTAATTAACAAAGTGAAAAGTTTAGCGATCGCACTTCTATACAAGAGAAGTGCGATTATTTTTGGTTTCCTCAACTTAATTATTGGCTGCAATTGCTGAAATGTTCGGGCAATTTTTAATTAGGGATTTAGCTTAATATAATAATATGAGTGATGTTACTAAACCAATCAATTTATTTGAGTACGAGGCTTTAGCCGCTCGGTATTTATCTGAGATGGCGTTAGATTACTATGCTAGCGGTGCGTGGGATGAAGTTACGCTGCGAGATAACCGCACGGCTTTTGAAAGATACAAACTGCGTCCGCGAATGTTAGTGGATGTAAGTCAGCGGGATTTAAGTACGAATATCCTCGGTCAAGTTGTCCGGATGCCAATTTTAATTGCGCCGATGGCTTTTCAATGTTTGGCACATCAAGAAGGGGAAATTGCAACTGCTAAAGCGGCGGCTAAATTAGGAACGGTGATGGTATTGAGTACTTTAGCAACGAAAAGTTTAGAGGAAGTTGCTAATACGAATTGTTTGCGTTGGTTTCAATTGTACGTGCATCGCGATCGCGGACTTACGAAAGCTTTAGTAGAACGTGCTTATGAGGCTGGTTTTCAAGCACTTTGTTTAACGGTGGATGCACCTGTTTTGGGACGCCGAGAAAAAGACCGTCGCAATCAATTTGTTTTGCCACCGGGGATGGAGTTAGCTAATTTAGCAAATATGGCAGATTTGGAAATACCTTTTCAATTTGATGAGTCTGGTTTGTTTGCTTATTTCTTAGCGCAACTTAATCCAGGATTAACTTGGCAAGATTTAGATTGGTTGCAAGGGATTTCGCCTCTACCTTTAGTAGTAAAAGGAATATTGCGGGGGGATGACGCGATGCGGGCAGTGGAACATGGTGCAAAAGCGATCGTAGTTTCTAATCATGGTGGGAGACAATTAGATGGTGCTCTAGCTTCCCTTGATGCTTTGGGTGAAGTGGTAACGGTGGTAGGAAGTCAAGCAGAGGTATTAGTAGATGGGGGTATTCGTCGCGGGACAGATGTTTTGAAAGCTTTAGCTTTAGGGGCAAAAGCAGTATTACTAGGACGCCCGGTATTGTGGGGGCTAGCAGTGGGGGGAGAAGCTGGTGTTTGCCATGTATTGGAAATTTTGCGAGATGAACTGGATGTGGCAATGGCGCTTAGTGGCTGTGCGAATATACACCATATTGATTCGAGTTTAGTTTGGCGTTTTTAATGTTCGGAACGGGTGAGTTTTAAAATTTTTTAAACATTAATATATAGATGTTCGCTTTATGCTAAAATAACATTTTAGAGTTGAATTCGGTGTAGCGTTTGTTGTTGGTAATGACCGTTCGTATTGACAGGCTTCTCTCCGAATCTCAATCGTTAAATCAAATATCTGACTGATTCGGGAGATACTCCATGTCAATTTATGTAGGAAACTTGCCCTACCAAGTAAGCCAAGAAGACCTGAGCAGCGTTTTTGCAGAATATGGAACTGTGAAGCGGGTGCAAATACCTACTGACCGCGAAACCGGTCGCTCTCGCGGCTTTGGTTTTGTGGAAATGGCCACAGATGCAGAAGAAGATGCTGCTATTACTGCCCTTGATGGTGCTGAGTGGATGGGTCGCGATCTGAAAGTTAATAAAGCGAAGCCCCGTGAAGATAAGAAGTCTGCTGGTGGCTGGGCAAATAGCAATCGGAGTAGCTCTCGACGCTAACATTTGTTTGTGGCGTGGCAATCAAGCCGCTCTCCTGAAAAGGGATATTTTTTAAGATTTTGATTAACGAATTAGTCTTGTGGTTGCACATAGCTACAAGGCTTTTTTATTGATTGGTTATTTTCATCGATGCTTTCTGTAAAAAATACCAGGATAATATTACTAATATCGAATATCTAAATGTCGAGCTAGCCGATTAAGCAATTAAGGAGTTTAAATTAATCAACCTATACCGAGAAAATTTGATTAAACAGGTGGATTTGCTGATGTTGGAACAATCGTTACAGGCGGCGATCGATCGGGCGGCGATCGTGGCGATCGCAAATGGGCGAGGCACAATTACTTATGTGAACGATAAATTTTGTGAAATATCTCAATATTCTCGCGAGGAATTGATCGGTAAAACTGCCCAAATTATCAGTGCGGACTACTATGAGAAAGCTTTTTTTAGGGAAATGCGATCGGCTATTAAGAAGAGAAAAGTTTGGCAAGGAGAAATCAAAAGTAAAGCTAAGGATGGAACTTATTATTGGGTAGATACAACAATAGTTAGATTTTTTAATCAGAAAGTTAAAACTTTTCAATATTTAGCAATTCAGTTTGATATTACTAACCGCAAACAAGCAGAATTAGCGCTCAGGCAACAATTGGAAAGGGAAAGATTAACGATCGCGATCGCCCAACGGATTCGAGAATCCTTAGATTTAGAAGCAATTCTCAATACCACGGTGGCGGAAGTGCAGCAATTATTAGCGGCTGACCGGGTGTTGGTTTATCGAGTTTGGCCCAATGGAACTGGCAGCGCAATTGCAGAAGCAGTAGCTCCCAGTTGGACGAAAGTGTTAAATATTGTTTTTCCAGAAGAAGTATTTCCGAAAGAAATTTATCATCAATATGTGGCAGGAAAAATTTACGCTTTAGCCGATCGAGAAAATGGACAAGTATTACCTTGTTTGGTAGAATTCCTCAAATCTTTGCAAGTGAAAGCTAAGTTAGTCGTGCCAATTCTTCAGCAAGGAACTTTGTGGGGGTTGTTAATCGCTCATCAATGTTCCGAGCCTAGAGAATGGCAAAGTTGGGAGATGGAATTGTTGCGTCAATTAGCTACCCAATTGGCGATCGCAATTCAGCAGTCACAACTTTACAACCAGTTACAAGTAGAACTAACCGATCGCAAGCAAGCACAAAAAGCATTACAACAAGCAAAAGATCAACTGCAAGCCGTGTTAGATACCGTACCGGGATTAGTATCTTGGATTAGCTCGGATTTGTATTATTTAGGAGTTAACCAAAATTTAGCCGCCGCCTTTCACTTACCTCCAGAAAAAATAGTAGGTCAGAAAGTAGGTTTTTTAGAAAGCGAAGCTGAATTTGCAGAATTTCTGAGCCAGTTTTTTGCCAACTCCACCAAAACCGATTCTAAAATCATTAATTTTTCCATCAATAAAGAGTCGCGCAGTTTTTTGATTGTTGCTCAAAAATACCAGCAGGGTTTTGCCTGCGTTTCAGTGGGAATAGATATTACAGATCGACAAAAAGCTGAAGAAAAAATCAAAGCATCTCTGCGAGAAAAAGAAGTATTACTTAAAGAAATTCATCATAGAGTAAAAAATAATTTGTATGTAGTTTATAGCTTGTTGGAAATGCAAGCGGATTCTATTTTAGAGCGAGGAATTTCCAGATTATTTGAGGATAGTCAGAATCGAATTTATTCAATGGCGTTGATTCATGATAAACTATATCGTTCTCAAAATTTAGCTCAAATCAACTTTGGAGATTATTTGGAAGATTTAGTAACTAATTTATTTGATTCTTATAATGTTAATAAAGAACGCATTACTTTATATATTAATGCTGCCCCAATTTCACTCAATATAGAAACAGCCGCACCTTGTGGTTTAATAGTTAACGAATTGGTTTCAAATATAATGAAGCACGCTTTTCCTGATGACAGAGCGGGGATTATTTCCGTAAAATGTTATCAAGATTGGGCTGGAAAGATTCATCTGATAGTTAAAGATGACGGGATAGGATTTCCGGATAATATAAACTTCCGCAATACTAATTCAATGGGCTTTCAAGTAGTTTGTACTTTAACCGAACAGTTAGAAGGAAAAATTGAATTAGTAAAAGATTGCGGTACAGTATTTCACTTACAATTCACAGAATTAAGTTATCGTAAGAGGTTATAATTTTATGAGTAAAACTAAAATTTTGATCGTCGAAGACGAATTGTTAATTGCCACGAACTTATCTCGTAAATTAGAGAGAATAGGGTATTTGGTAGTAGATATAGTGTCTTCTGGCGTAGCGGCGATCGAACGCGCTGCGGAAACTAAGCCAGATTTAATTTTAATGGATATTGTCATCAAAGGCGATATTGACGGCATAGAAACAGCCGCCCAAATTCACAAAAATTTGGATATTCCCGTAATTTATACAACTGCATATGCTGATGATAATACTTTAGAAAGAGCAGAAAAAACAGGCTCTTATGGTTATGTAATTAAACCATTCAAAGAAAGAGAGCTACACGCTACGATTAAGATGGCACTAAGCAAGCATGAAGAAGGCAAAAAAATAAAAAGCTCCTTGCAAGAAGCCAAAGATTCTAGCGAAGATAAATCGCGATATTTCGCGATTGCCTCTCACGATTTGCGTACCCCACTATCGATTATTCAAATGTCAGCTTATATGCTTGAAAATTATGATAATATATGGGATAAAGAAATCAAAAATAAGCATTTCGAGCGGATTAAAATAGCTATAAAAAATACGATCCAAATGCTAGAAGATATGTTGACGTTAAGTAAGGCAGAATCGGGCAAGCTTAAATTAAAACCAATTCCTTGTGAAGCGATCGGTTTTTGTCGTTCATTAATTGATGAATTAACAGTAATATGCAGCCCAAAGCATCAACTTATTTTTGAAAGTAAAGAGTCAAAAATAATAGCAAATTTAGATATAAAGTTATTGCGTTATATGCTGACTAATTTAATTACAAATGCTATTAAATATTCTCCGAAAGGAGGTATTATTAATTTAACAGTTAATTCTCAACAAGAACAAGTTATTTTTCGCGTTCAGGATCGAGGAATAGGGATTCCACCTGCGTATCAAGCCAAACTTTTTCAGCAGTTTGAACGAGGGTCTAATGTAGGAAGTATCCAAGGTACGGGTTTGGGATTGTTTATTGTCAAGGAAGTAGTTGACTTACACGGAGGAAAAATCAATGTCGAGAGTCAAGTGGGAGTAGGTACTACATTTACGATTTGTTTACCGCTAAGAAATGAGAAACTTAATAGTAAAGACTAAAGTTTTTACTATAGCGATCCTAAATTAATTGCGAACAACTAAACCCCACCCTAGCCCTCCCCTTGATAAGGGGAGGGTTGGGAGGGGTTGATTACTTAAATAGGATCGCTATATTAAGTTAACATTAGTTAAAAGAATGGTTTGATTGCCAAATCTCGGAGAGTACAAGTGAAACTTTGTTGCTTTCCCGTCCCTATAAAAGTAATGATAACTTCACAGGCGATCGCAACTGCTAACGTTACTAAGTTACGTGCGAGTGGGTAGTCGCAAACATCATCATTTATGGGTGAGGGAACGCGGTAAATTTCGTTCCAAATTACTTCAGCATAATCTCCACCTAACCCGACGTGCAGGCAAGGTTTTTTGGCATTTTGGCAGTAGTCTTTAACGATTTGGCGGGAGATGCTGTTATCAAAAGTATCGATAATTAAAGATGTGCCATTCAATAATTGTTCGACATTTTTGGGAGTTAATTCTTTAGGGTGTGCTTCAATATTTACTCCGATCGCGCGATATAGCGAATTTGCCAACATTTTGGTTTTGAAAGCACCGATATCGGAACGGTAGTAAGGTTGGGTAGAGAGGTTGCGTTCTTCTACGCGATCGCGATCGATAACTTTCAATTTACCAAATCCCGATCGCGCTAAACTTTCGGTTAGATTCGCACCCAAAGCACCAGCGCCGCAAATCGTCACCGGAAAGTCTCGCATCCGCGCCATTACTTCCGGGGTGCGATATCGTTGTTCGTGAAAAAAGATGGACATAATTTTGGGAATGTGGAATAGGGAATTTTAATAGTAGGGTGCGTTAGTGCAAACGTAACGCGCCATCCACCGTACTCGATCAGTTATCGCGTTGTTCGATGACACCCACGAGAGATTGCAGATCGAAATCGCGATCGCGTCCGCTTAAACAAATTCCCGAACTCATCACTGTTAAGTCTTGTTTGGAAATTGCTGAGGTGTGACGTTCGCCGTCACCAGTTGTCCATTCAACTAACCAGCTATTTTCGCGATCGCGAAATGAATGCAACTCGCCACCACCTTGTCGTAACGCCCTAGCAATCCGTTTTTCATCTCGTTGGTGCTGTATTTGCGCTTCAAATTCCTTGGTACGCTGCGTTACCAAATCGTAGACGGTTCGCATCTCTGGAGTGATTCCTTTGAAGTGTAATTCTTTGATTGGCGTAACATTTTTCAGCGCTTCCTTTAGCTGTTCTGATATTAGCGGATCGGCACGGCGATCGCATTCATCAAACCACCAAGAACCGCCATCCCAACGAGCAATTATTTGTTCAAAACTTGCCGCTTCCGTAACTAAATGCACCGCTACAGGTTTAGCAATTCCAAACCGCTGTTTCGCATCAGATTCGTTCACCGGATAAGCCAACCAAGTTTTTCTTTTCAAAACATAAGCTAATCTTAAACGCAACGGTTGTAGCAATTTAAAATATTCTGCCAATTGCGGCAAACTAGGTTCATCAACCACTTCTGCCGTCTTTTCATCCACAGGTTGAAAAATACCCCATCCTTCAAAATTACGCGGCTGAGGAGAAAACTTATAAACGATTTGGGAAACTCTTGTTCTTACTAATCCCCCCCGCACGCACGGTGCAAGAAATTGGGTATCGCGCAGTTTAGTTTCCCGTGCAGCCATTTGATTAATTAGCTGGCGGATATCTGCCATAATACACCTCAGAATTCAGGAGTCAGAATTCAGAATTCAGGAGTCAGAACTTAGAATTTAAGAGTCAGAATCCTGAATTCTAGGATTAAGAATAAATTTGTAGTTTTCAATCCTCACACGAATACGTGAATAAACTCATACATCAAATCAATTCTTCCTTTCCGCAAAACAGCCGGGTCTAATCTTTCCGTAGTATTGCAAGTCATCAACACTACTAACTTTTGTTGCTGCTGAATTCCCCCTTCATCAATAATGCTTTGATACAAAGTTCCATCCAGCAAACTGAGAATATGCTCTGTTTTATTATTACCTTGAGCAGCTAAACTAGCTCTATCTTGAGCTAAATTATCCGCTTCGTTAATAATCAAACAAATCCTCTCTAAATAACTTGGCGGTACGAAATTTTCCACCGCATCGTGATCGAGAATAAAAATCACATATCCTAGAGGCATCAGAATTTCTTTTGCCACCGCTTGCGTCCAAGCAGTTTTACCAGTACCCGGTTCTCCATGTACCAACACAGCTAACTGATCCTGGTCGAGAATTGCCTGCTGTACCTTATCAGTAAAACTTTGGATATCAGCAGGAAAACTACGAATGGGAAACTGACTGTGAATTTGCCCTACCCGACTTTTATAACCGCTTAGCATTACCGCCAAATTATAAGTTGCCTTATTAATCAGCGGTGCTAAATTATTAGCCATCAAACTGTAATATCTTTTTCCTTTTTCATAACTTTCAATTTGCAACCAAACGTTATGCCCAGACCAATAAGCGTAGATAGTACCCAGAGTTTCTAAGCGTTCCCAATTCACAAACCGCGTAACCGGATAATAATAATAACGCTCCATAAAATACTGGGTAATTATATCCGGACGACCCAATATTTCCAGTATTTTCAGAACCGTAATTTCCTGAAGCCGATTGAGAACGTAATCAATCGGAATACTATTGCGACTAACAGGTTGAACGATAGGCGTTTCCGTATTTAAAACATCTTTACTCCGATAATTGGGTGACAGCGGTTCCGGAGGGATGTAACTCCAAAATTCATCTATTTGATATCTAGTA
>CAZJJR010000079.1:15558-21609 GCA_964546365.1 uncultured bacterium
TGAAAAAATTTGCAAACCAAGTATATTCATTGCGTCCCACAGCATCGGCAAGACCGCTAGCAACATTCAGAGCTTTTCGAGCTAATTCCCAAGTATCATTAGTTAAAAGATGCCATAAAAAATCTCCATCAAGCTGACGGGCTAAAGGACGCCACCCCGCTCCCAGTAACCCTTTTGCTTGCGGATTTTTGTTAATCCGAGAGTTATCATCATTGTCAAAATATTCTGATGCCATAAATTAAATCGATCGATGCTGCAATGGCTGTTGAAAATTGAGCGATTTTTTGATGTGAATGATATTTGCCAATTTCTTATACTTTATTCATTTTGATTTAATAACCTCTTGGAAAGTGTCAGCCGTTTTTTCTTATTCTGATTATGTCTCAGTATTTTATGTTCGAGTGAATTGTAACAAATATTTTCGCCAACGGTGAACTGAAATATAATTACAGGTAACAGCACTTTCCATACTAACCTATTCTATCAAAATAAATTAAATTTGCTTGAGATACTGAGGTGGAATATTATCCACTAGCCAAACTCCATTATCCGAACGGTAAAATAAGTAACCATTGTCGTGCATTGCAGCAGCATCAACAGCGAAAACTACTGGTTTACCATGTCGTTGACCGACACTTTTTGCTGTAGCAATCTCTGTAGATAAATGAACGTGATGACGTGACATTTTGTTAAGCCCGGTACGAAGAATTGATTCTACTGCACCTTGACCTGTACCGTGATATAGCACGTCGGGAGGAATTTGTGGTTCTAGCTGCAAATCGACGGTGATACTATGTCCTTGATTTGCCCGAATTTTCGTACCACTGGCATCAAAAGAAAAGCGTTTTTTGCTATTTTTCTCAACTACTTCATTTAATTCTACGCGGGAAACGGTAACTTTGTGTTTGGCACAAGCTGCCAGCAATTCATCTACCGAAACCCAACCTCCTTCCTCTAATTTTAAACCAATTTCTTCAGGAGTATGACGCAGATATTTACTTAAATATTTGCTAATTTTTACTAGGCGAGCATCGTTCATAATTATCCTTAATTTTAATTTTACTCTGGCCAATCATTTTCCAGGTATCGCTTGACCAATCCGGCGTGGGATAAAGGTCTAGATAAGTCGTCCAAGTCACAGTTAGTTTCATAGTCTAACAAAATAACCGTTTTATTAGCACTTAAATTTTTTAATTCGTCGAGTAGATTTTGCAGACGATTTTCTAGCACCCATTTATATGATGGCAGATAGATAGCACGACGGGCTTCTAAATATGACAGTAAATCCTTTCCTGTTAATCCGGCTCGATGACCTAGCACTTTTCCATAAGTTTTTTGAGTTCGTTTGATGCCTTTCATGTTACTTATAGTTAGCTTTTTAGGCTCAACGTCTGCGGATTCAAACACTTTTAATCCTTGCCAAATACCTTCCACGGTCATACTAAAGCAGCCAGGAGAAAAAGGAACGGGGATTTTACCATGAGGATAAAAAGGACTGAAACGAACCCAAGGCTCTGAACCGCGAGATGTCACGTCGATGATAACTATCTCGCCATAATTTTTTCTCAAATTATCGATCGAATTGCGGCGATTTTTGACAACCAGCGGCATAGTTAATGTGGCTAATTGGCCATGATTAAATACTTCCGTGCAAGTTTCTAGAGCAAAACGGTTACCTTCAGAAACCACTCCGCTGGTGAGTTTTTACACACTCTTTAAAGGATGGCTACCTCCAAGCCCACCTTCCAGTTTCCTCGGGATTTCTTCAATGCTAAACAAGGTAATGTCAGCTACGCAACCGCTGCACCGCTCAAAGGCAATGCCACTATTACCGTTCCTCTCGTACTGAAGTATGTATGCTCCAGCCATTAGGTCACGGAAGTATTTGTTTTATATTGTACTACATTTTGTTTGTAGTGAGGACTTTCGCCCTCATTTAACTAGGGAGAAAGGACTAAAGTTTTTACTACGAACTTTAATTGCACGCACGCATAGCTGAGCAATTAATTCAGTTGATGTGGCTGCTGTTTGGATTTGAGCAAAATTGAGAGAATTGGGCTGAATTACGGCTTGATGCAGCACTTTTTCAATTCCTTCGTCGCTCAACTTCATACCAGCTTTCAAAAAGTCAGTACATGGCCCTTGGTGTCGTGCAGTTGGCGTGCGACTGCGCTTGCACCAAAAGTGACTAATTACGTGGAAAACATGGCCTTTTCCCCAATCGAAACTAACAGCAACTATGGGGGCATTGTAGCGGTTTAATAAATCATGACTGGCAGCTTCAATTTGCACTTTTTCAAAGTTGAGAATTTCCATCGGATGACTGCTTGCTTCTAGCCACCACTGGGGGTCTGCACCTAGTACGACTACTTCCGACCACAAACTATTTAAACTAGCTTCTACGGAAATCACTTCATCGCCGGTTGTTCGCTGATTCCAAGCCACTGTATTAGGAAATGCTTTGGCAATGAAATGACCGAGCGCCCAGTCGGAAGATACCAACCATTTGCCAGCTTCAACTTGTTTTCTAAGTTCGTTAATTAACTCTTGGTTATAGGAGTTAGAACAGTTGACGAAAATAATTTGCGATGTCAGCTTCTTGGCGTCTGGATTGAGTTCAAATGGTACATTTAAACATTGCAGTATATCTTCAACTCGGTCATAGCTGCCGGAATAAACTGCTACTTCTCCTTTACCAATGCGGTTAATTACTGCCAAATAATCGGGATGTTGTTCGGCAAATCGCTGACGCACGGCAAGGGCAGCAACTTTGTATGCTGTTTGCATATCTGTCATGGTTTTACCTCTATATTGTTTCTATTGTTTTCTGGTTAAGTGAAGATTAAATCGATTTTTGCGTTGGAGCTTTTGATGTATTTTTTGAAAGGATAGAAATACTTTTGGCATTTTGGCGATCGCATATTTTTGATTTAGTTGTTGTTGTACTTCTATTGCGATCGCTTTATAAACAGCCTGCATATCACTCATAACACCACCTTTGGTTACGTATGGTAAGGGCGGGTTTTGTTGCGAAGTTGTCTGTTGTATAAACCCGTGCCTACAATCAGATAACCCATACAATTCATTATGATTAGCAACTTGTATTAGTAATGCTTTTTGGTAAGTTGGTTTTTGGGTCTATTTCGCCCTGAAATTTTTCGCCATAATAAGCTGCTTCAATTATAATTTTTCCAAGGATGTGACGATTAAATTCGGCCAATTCTTCGGCTGGTATCCATAATTCTTGATGAATGCTGCTACCAACAACGCGAATATCAAACTTTTTTATGTAGTTATCTTCAACTGCAAATTTAGTCACGAATCCAGCGAAATTATTAGTTTTTGTATTCCAGTCTAGTGCAATTTGTTGGGCATATTCAAAGTTAAGTACTGGATAAAAAATCGGTTGTTCGGGAAGTCGAGGGGGAAATGTTTTAAAGTCGGATTGAGAGATTAGTTCGAGTTCTTTTAATCCGACAGGACGATAGAGTATCATTTTTTTGTTAGGGGTGGGTATTACCCACCCTACAATTTTATTAAGATGTTGGGATGACAAGCAAAGTGATATTTTTGATGCCAATTACGAGAATAGGTTCACCGGGTAAAAGGTGAATTTCTTTATCTGGTTGATAAAGTTCGGCAAACCAATAACTACCCATTGCTTTCACCCGACCGCGTGCCCCTGATGTAATTGGTTTTTCGACAGTTCCGCGTTTGGGTTCTGGCAACATTGTAACTAGGGGTTCAGTCATAAATAAGCTCATTAGCTGACCTCCTTATGAAGTTACAAAATTGCGATCGCGTATTACTTTCGTAACGTATCGCTAGTGCTTTATGTCACGGCAAAATCGGTAATTTTTCTAAATTCAGGCGATCGAAAACCTAGCACGATATGTTCTTTTGAAACACCCGCTTCTACCAGTTGATTAGCGACTCCTTCCTCTGTTCCATCGCGCTGAATCCATATTTTGCCATCAATAATATCAATGTGAATTAAACAACCATGAACTCGGCGAGTTGTATTAGGGAAATCCCCCCCAACCTTTTCGCGTCCCAGAATCATCAATAGATATCGGTCTTGTTCGCGATCGAAAACGGTTTCAAATTGGATATCGCCAAAAGCATAAGGAACTTTTGCGTGACTGATGATAATTTCTTCAATCAATCTGTGATAGGTTTGTTTGGTATCCATCTGAGAATAACCTCCGTTTGTGGATCGAAAACAATAAGGGGTATCTGATAATCTTCAATTATCATCCGACCAACAGGTTCTTCAAAAATTTCTGTAAATACTTCATCGTGAATGGCAATATAGAGTGTTCTATCTTTTTCAGTTCGTGCTAACACAGAACGATACAAAAAATATTGCCCCACAGCATTTTCAAGGTCGTTGATTTCAGATGCACCGCTGAAACTTTTAATCTCTATAGCGATTTCACACCCGGCTTTTTCTGCTGTTAATAATTGTTCAGCGCCTAAGTCAACATAAATATCTTTGTTACCCCACTTTAACCGCAAAGGATCGTGAGTGATTGTCCATCCATCTTTCGTCAATGCGTTCTTAAAATTCTGATGATATTTGTCGCGTGCTGGCACTTTGGTTGATGTTTTACTACAGATACCTATCTTTATTTTAAATTTTAAATTGAAATAGGTAAACTGCACTCTATCCGATCGCAAAAATCAGTAAGGTGGGCAATGCCCACCCTACTAATTACTTATCATCCCTTACTGGCAACTGAGTATCCAGAATTTCCATCAGCAACTCAAGGCGAGAAGGACGAGATAACATTGGCACCAAGTTTGGCAGCGAGTAGTAGTCACCCGTAAAACTGAAGGTATCTACTGACACTTGCTTTTGCTTTAACTGATTTTCGACATAATTGCTGGCAGAACCAACTTTGACGATCGTCACGTTTGGCATTACCGCTAATTCGCGACAGTAGTTTTCGTAAGCAGTAGCAAAATATGGTGCTGCGTTTTCTCCTTCGTCGGTTACTAGGATGATTTGTTCGACTAGCTGGCGCTTGCGTCGCATTGCTTCCAAACCGCAACCGCAGCTAGTGCTACCACCAGCTTTGATGTGTTGGAAAGCACGTTCCCAGTCACTCAATTCTTTACCTTTTGCTTCTACTGCATAAGGCAAAGTGTCGAAAGCGTAGACGAACAAATCTGCATCGGAAATACCGGAAATCATTGCGGCGAGGCGCTTACCAATTTCGATCGCATTTTGCATCGAACCGGATTTATCTACTAACAAAGCAGTTGGTTTGGCAATTTTACCGCGCTTTTTCACTTGCTCGTTAGTAACTTTTTCCAGTTTGGCAGCAGTTTCCGCATCTAATTCGGTAACGTCGCCAGCGATACGTGCTTTGTAAGCAGAAATGCGATCGCTTTTTGCCGCCTCTTCCAGTTTCCCATCAATCAGCGCTTTCACTTCTGGGTGATCCATTGCACCCCGTTGTTTGAGGGAATTAAGGTTATTAATTACCTCTTGGGGAGACATCGAATTAATCAGCGCTACCAATACAGTTGGCGTAACTTGCTTGATTGCGCCCACTGCCACGGTATAAGGAATATTGTGTTCTACAATCAGCGCCGCTTGTTCTGCACCAGATGCTGCTTTTGCCAATTGTTTGAGCATAAAAGCGAGACTGTCTTCTGGTGGGGTATCTTTGAACAAAACCGCATTTGCGCGATCGCTTGGCTTAATGTGCAATGTAGCATAGAGGTGCTTCATCGCTTTTCGTCCCCGCAACGCAGCGCGATCGAAAAATGCAGGATTTTTTTCCCGTTTCTTCAAATAGCGAGTGACTGCTGTGCGTGCAGAACGAGGCATTTTACCGCGATGCTGTTTCATGAAGTCCACAATCCGCGATACTTCATAAGGTGGGAACTCTTGCAACATCACAAATCCAGCATCCCGATGTTCGTTTAAATTGCTTGTTAGCAAGTTGCCAACAAACACTTCTTTATGGTCTCGCACATCACCGTTTCGCTGATACCAAACCGCTAAATGTCCGTAAAAAATCGGATCGAGTTCGATAATTA
>CAZJJR010000080.1:0-5789 GCA_964546365.1 uncultured bacterium
TTGGAGTACGTAAATCATTCGATTCTCCAGGTTTAATACAAATTCCGATCGACAAATTTCAGCTTTCAGCAGGAAAAAATCATCCGACTACCTATCTAAAATTTGAAGTCTAAAATCCTCTGAGTGATAATTTCACTGACTAGCTGATTCCCTTGGGGGCTGAGGTGAATATGGTCTCTGTATAATGTTTCCGGCTGCTGAACTGAGTTAAACAGCCCCAAAAAATCCACATACGCTATTTGCTGGCTTTCGGTAAACTCCCTTAGTCGCTGACGTTCTTTGATTTCGTAGTCGCGAGGGCCGGGATTGCCTATTTCCCGTTTTAAGGGAGTCATCGCCAGCAAAATATTGCTGTCGGTTTGCCGAACTAGGTCTCGTATTTGTTCGATAGCTGCTAAGTTGCGGCTGACAAGATCCGTTTCGGGCTGATTCCCCATTAGATTTTCCGTTGTCTGGTTTTTAGAGAAATAACGGCTAAAAAATTCGACGATTCCCAAGGGAGGTTTGCGATCGGGATAATTGCGATCGCGTCCCACTGGCATGGAAGTTGGTGCAGCAGCAAACAAATCATCCGTATTGATCAGCACTACCACTACCTGCGCCTCGAAAGTGCCAAACTTCCGTAAATAAGCTAATTCATTACGCGGGCCCCAAGAATTAGCCGAAGCATTGAGAACTTCGATTTGCTGGAACTTCTTGCTAACAAAAGTCGATTTGAGCCAATTGGCGATCTTTTGTGAAATAATCTCGGATTGATCGGTCCACCAACCCCCATTGGCAATCGAGTCACCCAATAATAAAACCCTTAGAGTAGAGGGAGAACGCTCCGGCGCGATCGTTTTTCCCCGCATCGAATACTGATTGATTTCGATGAAATTGCCAAATCGACGAGTACGCTGATTGGGAGCAAGCAAATAACCGATCTGCTCGTCAGCAATATAAATTAAAGGATTGCCGAAACCCACTAAAAAACGCAATCCAAGTTCTAATAACAGCAATAAACCGATCGCAACTGCCAAGATAATCAAACTTACTTTCACTACCGATCTCCCGATCTAGACTGGCTTTCATTTTTATAGCTTCTCCTTCTAGGCAGCCGCTTTAACTTACCGAAAAATTGCATATCTCAGTGGATTTCCCCTAGAGAGAACATCAAGAATATGAAAATTGTCGTAATGAAATGTAACGAAAAAGAAGCTATTTCACCCCTTAAGATCGTGGACGACGGTCGCAAACGATCGCTAACCTAGACTTAGAAACCTTTACTTTCTGATTTATATACTGTGGGACACACAGAAATTTACGCTTGGGGAGTAGTCCATCAGAGTGCTTGCTGTAAAAGGTGTAGTCGGACTAGACATGAAAATGTAAGACCTCGCATCGGCATTGTCGATAGAGGCAAAATTCAGCCCGAGAATCACCAGCCTAAAGTGCGGTGAATGTCAATGCAGCGCTAAGTATGGAGGGAATGATAGAGCGCTATGACCGACTTAAACCGTGGCATCATGAAATTTGAGGGAGCCGATAGCCCAAAAGCTATTCTTATTTCCTCTCTACTAGTACTCGGTGGTATAGCCGTTCTCCTTTGGTGGGGTTTCCATTCTGCCTACACCATCCACTAAATTTTATTGAAAAAAGCCCCATCTACTTAATTTTTGGGGATTTTAAACCGGAAATGAGGATAGGGTAACAAATCTTCTACCCTATCCTCATTTTTAATATTTGTAATTAGTGTGACTCAGCACAATCAAATAGCTGTTGTTAATCTACGCTAAATAGATCGATCGTAATGGAAAATATTAATTCTCTAGGTAACGATCCGCGCTTCGCAAACATTAAACAAATCAAAACAACAGCAGCATGGCAACCTTAACGCCCAATTCATCTTTTAGCGTCACTATTCGATTGGAATTACCCAACCGCTCCGGGATGTTAGCCAATGTAACCCAAGCGATCGCATCGGTTGGCGGCAACCTCGGTCAGATTAATTTACTCGAACAAACGCGCCAGATCTCGATTCGAGAAATTAGCATTGATGCCGCTAGCAGCGACCACGCCGAGCAAATAGTCCAAGCCGTCAAAGCCGTCCCGGAAATCAAAATCATCGAGATTTACGATCGCACTTTTAACCTGCATCGAGGCGGAAAAATCACCGTCAACAGCAAAATTCCCCTGAAAAGCCAAGCCGATTTAGCAATGGCTTACACTCCTGGAGTAGGTCGCATTTGTACTGCGATCGCCCAAGACCCAGGCCAAGTACACACCCTCACCATCAAACAAAACACCGTAGCCATCGTCACCGATGGCAGCGCCGTATTGGGATTAGGTAACCTTGGCCCCTACGGTGGCTTGCCAGTCATGGAAGGCAAAGCCATGCTCTTTAAAGAATTTGCGGGAATTGACGCCTTTCCCATTTGTCTGGCAACTCAAGACACCGACGAAATCGTTCGCACCGTCAAAAACATCGCCCCCGTCTTCGGCGGCATCAATTTAGAAGACATCGCCGCACCCCGTTGTTTTGAAATAGAACAACGACTCAGAGAAGAACTAGATATTCCCGTATTTCACGACGACCAGCACGGCACCGCGATCGTTACCTTAGCCGCCCTACTCAACGCCCTCAAATTAGTTAAAAAATCTATCTCGGAAGTCCGCATCGTCATCAATGGTGCTGGTGCAGCAGGGGTAGCAGTTGCTCGTCTGTTACGAAAAGCCGGCGCAGAAACCATTTGGATTTGCGACACCAAAGGAATTATTTCCCTTTCTCGGACTGACTTGACCGAGCAGAAGCGAGAATTTGCCGTCAAAGCACAAGGTTCCCTGGCAGGCGCACTACAAGGCGCTGACGTATTTATCGGTCTGAGCGTACCCGGAGTGCTGACAGTGGAAATGGTGCGATCGATGGCCAAAGATCCGATCGTCTTCGCAATGGCAAATCCCATCCCCGAAATTCAACCAGAATTAGTCGGCTCAGATGTCGCGGTAATGGCCACCGGACGCAGCGATTATCCCAATCAAATAAATAACGTTTTAGCCTTCCCAGGCGTATTTCGCGGTGCCTTAGACTGTCGCGCCTCCACCATCACCACCACCATGTACCTGGAAGCTGCTTACGCCATTGCCAATCTAATTAACCCTTCCGACTTAAACAAGGACTTTATCATTCCTTCTGTTTTTGATAAGCGAGTTTCCATTGCCGTTGCAGCTGCCGTTCAACAAGCAGCCCGTCAAGAAGGGATCGCCCGTAGTTAGACGAGAAAAGAGGCAGGGGACATAGAGCAAGCGAAAATATATTATTGATAATTCGCTAACTTTTTTTCCCCTTTCTCTTTTCTCATTTCTTCTCATTTCCTATTGGCTTGGCGATCGCGTTTTTGGATACACAACCTACTTATTAGGGCATAAAAAGCCTAAACACAAACATAATTCCCCAGATAGAGCATTATTTACTTTTAAATAGCGACAATATCGAAAAATACATGATTTTTATCCCCAAAAATGAGCTTTAGTATCTTTGACATATTCTGGATAATTTTACTTTTGTCATCCTTTCAACCGATATGGCAACGCCGCCAATTAGAATTCCGCCGAGTACAGGCAATCAGAGAATTTGAGCGACAACGCAACAGTCGAGCAATCTTACTAATTCATCGACAAGAATCTATCAGCTTTTTAGGTATACCCCTATCTCGCTACATTACGATCGAAGATTCAGAACAAGTACTCAGAGCAATTCGCCTCACACCACCAGAAACGCCAATCGACCTAATTTTGCATACCCCAGGCGGTTTAGTATTGGCAACCGAACAAATTGCCAGAGCCCTCATCCGTCACCCAGCTAAAGTAACAGTATTCGTTCCTCACTACGCCATGAGCGGTGGCACCATGTTAGCTTTAGCATCAGACGAAATTGTCATGGATGCCAACGCCGTTTTAGGGCCAGTCGATCCCCAATTAGGCAACTTCCCTGCTGCCAGTATCCTGAAAGTCGTCCAAGATAAACCGATTAGCGAAATTGACGACGAAACATTGATTATGGCCGATTTATCCAAAAAAGCCATCAATCAAGTACAAAGATTCGTCAGAACTCTTCTCAAAGACAATATCCCTCAACAGAAAATCGCTCCAGAAAACATCGACAAAATCGTAGACGCCTTAACTACAGGACAAGTCACCCACGATTATCCCATCACCGTAGAAGAAGCAACCGAACTCGGTTTACCAGTCACCGTAGGTTTACCAACTATCATTTACAACTTAATGGAGTTATACCCACAACCTCAAGGCGGTCGTCCTTCCGTACAGTATATCCCCATGCCATATCAACCCCGCCCAGCTTTACCCGAACCAAAAGGAAGACCCTTACCGGAAAATGCTCGTAGTTAATGAATATTAGAAGATCGTTATAGCGCTTTGCAAAAATTTAGAAACCCGGTTTTTGGAAAAAAACCGGGTTTCTATCCACTATCTTACCCCATTTGAATTAAATACGGGTTAATTTCTCAAACATTCAATGCCGATTGAGGTATCCTATAGGTTGCGCTTGTTTTAGTAAAAATAGCAAACATATCATTGATTTTTCTCATAGTGAGAGCGAAAATAATGGCTTTTGTTATTTGTCAATCCGCTTTAGCACTGTTAGTAATTTTTTTCCTATTATTCGCTAAAAGAGTAAATACAACACCACTTAAATGAAGTAGCAATCAATATAGTTTTGACTATCAGCTAATAAATATTAAGTTATCAAATATCATTTGAACTAAATTAAGGAGCAAACAATGTCATCATTTCAAGATTTAGCCAAAAGAAAACCTTCAGCACGTCGAAACCTTTGGTTTGAAAGATTAATGGCAGTAATGGCATCGTTTAACTTAGGCTTGGTTTTCTTTGATTTGAGTTATGTACCTTGGCGTAACTTTTGGTTACAAGGAAATATTCAATTTTTTAATTTTATCGTACAAGTTCCTCTACCTCCCATTACTAAGGTGTACGATCCGGTGAAGGGAATTGAGCCTCATCGAGAAACACAACAATATTTAAATACTGTCACTGCTTTAGAAGAGCAAGTTGCTCAAACTGGCTTACAGTCCACAGAAGTAATCAAAATATTGGAGAGGCTTGATAGGTTAAGTAGCGAAATGATCGATACCAATCCATTTCAAATTGCCAACAAAAGTGGCTCTTTAGAAAAGATTAAAAATAGAATGAGGGAACATATTGGCTTAGATTCCGCTCGTCAATCTTTTCAAACTTTCTGGAGTCAAGAATATTTGTCTCGGAACGGTTGGCAAAAAGAAATGCTGTTTTTCAACCGACAAATTCGACCTTTGATTGAAACTAATTATTACCGTCCCATCGGAGAAAATGGCGAATTTATCGACTTGTTTTGGCTGGTCGATTTACCATTTGTCATTATATTTGCCGTTGAATTTTTAAGTCGTACTTTTTATATCAGCCGCCGTCATGTAGGGGTTAGTTGGATAGATGCCATGTTATGGCGTTGGTATGATATTTTTCTGGTGTTACCTTTTTGGCGTTGGTTAAGAGTGATTCCAGTAGTCGTTCGGTTAAATCAATCTGAATTAATCGATTTGGAACGAGTTCAAGAGCAAGTCAATCAAGGGTTTGTAGCTACTTTTGCGGAAGAAATAACTGAAGTCGTAGTAATTAGAGTAATTAACCAAATTCAAGGTTCTATCCAGCGTGGTGAAGTGACGCGCTGGCTGACTCAGCCTGAAAAACGCACCTATATCGATCTCAACAACGTCAATGAAGTAGAAGCAATTAGT
>CAZJJR010000080.1:5810-6990 GCA_964546365.1 uncultured bacterium
TATTATTACCCAAATAGTCGTTTATAAAGTATTACCCAAAGTACGCCCGGACATAGAAGCTATTTTGCAGCATAACATAGAAAGTATACTCAACAAGTTACCAGCTTACCAAAATTTTAAAAATATCCCAGGTTTAGCCAGTATACCAAATCAATTAACTGAAAAATTAGTAACGGAAATATCCCAAGGAGCATATGATGCTTTGATCTCAGCGTTAGAAGATCCGGTGGGTGCTAAATTGACTGCTCAATTAGTAGAACATTTTGGGGAAGCAGTCGCATCAGAAGTACAGCAAAAGCATACTCTAGAAAAAGTGCAAAGTTTACTGGTAGATATGCTAGAAGAAGTTAAAATTAATTATGTCGAACGCTTATCCGAACAGGATATGGAAAGAATTTTAGAAGAAACCAGAAAAATCAGACAATTATCATCTCCTCAAGACGGACAAATTTACCCTTACAAATAACTTTCTCGATCTTTGCCATACTGATGAGATTTTCCAAACAAGGAACCCTCAAGCCTCAATTCTTACAAATTAGGCGTTTTCATCACCCGTTTCTGAATGAGGAAGTAATGGCATTTACATCTGATTCCGTGATATAATAAGGATTATTAACTGTTAAAACGTAAAGTTATCAGCAGTTGAAGTAGGGTATGTTATTCCCGAATTTACGCCTGTGGACAAGCGGGAGTCAACTCCTTTGGACGAAGCAGGAAGCAGACAAAGTAGTTGCGATGAACGACTATGGATAAGTTCTGCATAACAGTGAAAGAAATCCTTTCATCAGAAGTGGGTCGCTGTCCCACTTTTTTTATTGGAGTTGTCTTATGGCTCATCCTCTCATCCCACAAATTATCGAATTAGCTGAACCCGTTGCCCAATCCATTGGGTTAGAGGTAGTGGGAGCGGTGTTTCAGACTAACCAAAGTCCTCCCGTGTTGCGGGTTGATATTCGCAACCCCCAGCAAGATACTAGTTTGGATGATTGCGAACGTATGAGCTTGGCATTTGAACCTGTTTTGGATAACGCCAATTTGATCCCGGATGCCTATGTTCTAGAAATTTCTAGCCCTGGAATTTCTCGCCAGCTTAGTACGGATAGAGAATTCATTTCTTTTAAAGGATTTGCGGTGTTAGTTACCACATCTGAACCTTTTGAAGGAAAGAGGGAATGGAACG
>CAZJJR010000080.1:7023-21468 GCA_964546365.1 uncultured bacterium
TCTAAATCAAAAAGGGCGCACGATCGCGATCCCCCGTCATTTGGCGGCGCGAGTACAACTAGACGACCGCAGAAAAAATTAAAAATGAAGCGCGCAAAAGCCTTTACATTTTTAATTTTTAATTTTTAATTTTTCGATCGAGAGAGGTTTGGCCTATGACAATGGTTAGTCTGCCTGGACTAAAAGACTTAATCGACAACATCAGCCGCGAGCGAAATTTACCCAGGCACGCGGTACAAGCAGCGTTGCGAGAAGCTTTGCTAAAAGGATACGAGCGCTATCGGCGTACCCAAAATATCAACAAACACTTCGATGAAAACTACTTCGATAACCTAGAAGTAGAACTGAATGTAGAAGAAGAAGGCTTTCGAGTTCTCGCTACCAAAAGTATCGTCGAACAGGTTAGTAGTAGCGACCATGAAATTGCGCTTTCGGAAGTTCAGGAAGTAGTAGAAGAAGCTCAGTTAGGAGACACCGTAGTTTTAGACGTGACGCCGGATCAAAACGAATTCGGTAGGATGGCGGCAATTCAAACTAAACAAGTGTTATCGCAGAAACTGCGAGACCAGCAACGCAAGATGGTGCAAGAAGAGTTCCAAGATTTAGAAGGGAACGTCATGCAGGCGCGGGTGCTGCGCTTCGAGCGACAATCGGTGATTATGGCCGTCAGCAGTGGTTTTAATCAGCCAGAAGTAGAAGCTGAATTGCCTAAGCGGGAACAACTGCCCAACGATAACTATCGAGCTAATGCCACTTTTAAGGTTTATCTGAAAAAAGTCAGGGAAGGCCCCCAAAGAGGGCCACAACTACTGGTTTCTAGAGGGGCTGCTGGTTTGGTAGTGGAGCTTTTTAGCAACGAAGTACCGGAAATTGAAGATGAAGTAGTACGGATCGTTGCTGTCGCAAGGGAAGCTAATCCTCCTTCTCGCTCGCTTGGCCCCCGTACTAAAATCGCTGTAGATACTCTAGAGCGAGATGTCGATCCTGTAGGGGCTTGTATTGGGGCGCGGGGATCGCGAATTCAGGTGGTGGTGAACGAACTGCGCGGAGAGAAAATCGATGTCATTCGGTGGTCTCCCGACCCGGCTACTTATATTGCGAATGCTCTGAGTCCGGCTAGAGTAGATGAAGTTCGCTTAGTCAATCCAGAAGCACGCCAAGCCCACGTTTTGGTTGCGGAAGACCAGCTGAGTTTGGCGATCGGTAAAGAAGGACAAAACGTTCGACTAGCTGCCCGGTTGACTGGCTGGAAAATTGATATCAAAGATGGTGCTAAGTACGACGCGGTTGCTGAAGATCAAAAGATCGCTGCCGCGATCGCTAGCGAACAAAGAGAACAATATGAAGATGACGAGGACTACGACGACGAAGAAACAATTGATAAATATAGCCTCGACGAAACCGATGCTCAATTGGATGAAGATACTCTAGAAGATGAAGATTAGGCGTGAAACCTAACTATCGACGTTGTATCAGTTGTCGCTTGGTAGCTCCTAAAGAAGCTTTTTGGCGCGTAGTTAGAGTCTATCCATCCAGGCAGCTACAATTGAATGAGGGTATGGGACGTTCGGCGTATCTTTGTCCTACGGAAACTTGTCTGCAAACCGCTCAGAAAAAAAATCGTCTGGGCAGAGCGCTCAAAGCACCAGTTCCCCCAGAACTATACCAAACCTTGTGGCAGCGTTTAGCCAGTCAACAGAGTACGGCCAATCATAAATTATTCGCTCGTACCCCATCCAATTTAGAACCTGATTGAGGCTGCTATTTTCCCATCCCATCAGCCCGATGTCACTTTGGGAAAATAGCAGCCCGAACCAGGCGTTTGAATGCCAAAATAGTAAAAGGTGATTGTAAAAGTACACATGGACAAAGCTGTAAACAGAATTGCCCACAGTTGCTTAAAAGTTTGTGCAGCCCAAAAACAAAGGGGCGCTCCGGGCGAAAGCTTAACAAAATTACTTTAAAAACTCTCGCCTTCGTGGAATTACTCCTCGGTTTAATCCGAAAAAATCAATCCACGCACTAAAAAAGCCCCGATCTCACAAACTGCAACTGATCTGTTTTCTGGAAAATCCAGATGGCAAAATCGTCAGCATTTGTTGTCCTAGAGCGAAAATCATCATTTTAAACTGCCACAAAGGAGGCAGCATTTCAATGATGTAGATATCTTTAAAACAGTAGGTCATTAGAAAAACTACTGGTAGGATTCAAGGGGAAAGCGTGGATGAACAACGGCAAAGTCAGAATTTACGAGTTATCACGGGAATTAAATTTGGACAATAAGGATATTCTTGCAATTTGCGACCAGCTGCGAATTCCGGTCAAGAGCCACAGCAGCACGATTTCAGATGAGTCAGCCGAACGCATTCGGAGCGTGGCGGAAAAATATGCGGCACAGCATCCATCTCAAAATAAGGCGGTTTCAGCTAGCCATAAGCCGAACTCCCAAACAAGCTCGGCTCAAAAACCGTTAGCTCCTCCCAAAAAACAACAGATTTTGGGAATTCGCCAACATCAGGAACGCCCAGCTGCTAACCCGCCCAAACCACCATCGGCAGCATCCGTTGCGATTCCTCCTAAAGCTCCACAAGCTGGTGTCTCCGCTGGGAGTCAGCCAACCCCCCCACCCACCAAGCAGGCAGCGCCTAGTAAACCAATGCGCTCTCCTCAGCATCAGGAAATAGCCGCTAAGGAAAGAAACGTACAGAACTTTGACGGTAAGCCGGAACCAAAATCCGAATACAAAACCGAACTAAAGGCTCAACAAGGGCAGCAAGCTACCGTTTCTCGTCCCGCGCCAGAACAGCTAAAGCTGGCTGAACCTCCAGTGAGACCGTCTTCCACGCAGCCCAATCTTCGCCAGAATAACCAAACCGAACAACCTGTTAAGAAAAAACCCAACAAACCAGCTTCTCCCCAGCCTCAAGCGGAGAAAAAAGAACAGCTAGTTGGGAAAAAAGAAAAAGATCAAACTACACCTGCTGCTAAACCAAGCCGTCCCGCTCCCCCTGCTCCACCTCAGATACCAGAACTACAACGGCCTAAACCAGTTATTAAGCCGAATGCTCCTACTACAGTCATCCGTCCAGCAGGACAAGTTGAGGAAGTGGATGCTGAAGAAACTGAGGAAACAGAAGTATTAACAGAACCACAAAAAGAACTAAAGCGACCTCAACCACCACGTCCTCCTAAAAAAGGCAAAAGCTGGGAAGAAGAAGAAGAAGAACAACCACCAAAAGTTGGTAAACCAGCTAGCAAGGGCAAGCGCAGCAAACAACTCCTGTTTGACGAAGATGAGGTTGATTTTGATGATGCCGATCTGGAAGTGTTGCCACCGACAGTCCAGGTGAGCTTGTCAGTAGCTCGTCCCCCCAAGCCAAAAGCATCCCGTGCAGGACAAGGGGCAAGTGGGGCGAATGCAGGAGTAGCTCAGCCTGCCGCTCGGAAAAAAGCACCTTCTCGCGATGGCGGTGCCGCTTCTAAAGCTAGCCGCAAAGCTAAGGAAGAGGCAGTACCGGAACGTCCGGAGAAGCTGGTTTTAACGGGTAGCATGACAGTGCAAGAACTAGCTGAAGCTTTAGCCGTACCGGATACGGAAATAGTCAAGCGGCTGTTCTTTAAAGGGATAGCTGTGAACATTACCCAAAGTCTGGATGTACCAACTTGTACTTCGATCGCAAATGACTTTGGGGTAGAAGTAGAAACAGGTCAGAAGCAATCGGAAGCCAGTAAAGGCAGCGAGATGATCGATGCGGAAGACTTTGAATACTTACAGCGTCGTCCACCTGTGGTAACGATTATGGGTCACGTAGACCACGGGAAAACTACTCTGTTGGATGCGATTAGAGAAAGCAAAGTTGCTCAAGGAGAAGCAGGTGGTATTACTCAGCACATTGGTGCTTACCACGTAGATGTACCGCAGAACGATACTACCCAGCAAGTAGTATTCCTCGATACTCCCGGTCACGAAGCGTTTACTGCTATGCGGGCGAGGGGAGCGAGAGTGACAGATATCGCCGTACTGGTAGTAGCAGCAGATGATGGAGTTCAACCACAGACGATCGAAGCGATCAGTCACGCCAAAGCCGCAGAAGTACCAATTGTAGTGGCGATTAACAAGATTGATAAACCAGACGCCCAAGCCGATCGCGTTAAACAAGAATTGACCGAATTCGGTTTAGTGCCAGAAGAATGGGGCGGCGACACCATTATGGTGCCAGTCAGCGCGATCCAAAAAGAAAACTTGGATACCCTGTTGGAAATGATTCTCCTGGTAGCAGAAGTAGATGAAGATCTGGTGGCAAACCCAAATCGGGCTGCCAAAGGAACTGTCATCGAAGCTAACCTAGATAAATCGAGAGGCCCGGTTGCTACCTTGCTGGTACAAAACGGTACTCTACAGGTAGGAGATATTCTGGTCGCAGGTTCTGCCTTTGGTAAAGTGCGGGCGATGATCGACGATCGCGGTAGCCGAGTAGACGCCGCAACTCCTTCCTTTGCAGTAGAAGTTTTGGGTCTTAACGACGTGCCGGCAGCCGGAGACGAATTTGAAGTCTTCCAGAATGAAAAAGAAGCACGTTTACTTGCCGAAGCACGTGCCGAACAACAACGGCAAACCCGCCTGATGCGCGGTCGCGTCAGCCTGACCACACTTTCTGCTCAAGCACAAGAGGGAGAACTCAAAGAACTCAACTTGATCTTGAAAGCAGACGTACAAGGTTCTGTGGAAGCAATTATCGGAGCGCTTCAACAACTGCCGCAAAATCAAGTGCAGATCCGCATCTTGTTAGCTGCTCCCGGTGAAGTTACCGAAACAGACGTTGACCTAGCAGCTGCCAGCGATGCGGTAATTGTTGGATTCAATACCACCCTGGCTAGCGGATCTCGTCAAGCAGCCGACCAAGCTGGTGTAGATGTCAGAGAGTACAACATCATCTACAAACTGCTGGAAGATATCCAAGGCGCAATGGAAGGCTTGCTCGAACCAGAACTGGTGGAAGAACCCCTCGGAAATGTGGAAGTCCGGGCAGTCTTCCCAGTCGGTCGAGGTACGGTGGCTGGTTGTTATGTCTTATCAGGCAAGGTAATCCGCAACTGCAAAGTTAGGGTTCGTCGAGGCGGTCAAGTAATCTACGAAGGCACTCTGGATTCCCTCAAACGGATGAAAGAAGATGCGAAAGAAGTCAACGCTGGTTTTGAATGCGGTATCGGTATCGATAAGTTTAATGACTGGATTGTTGGCGACATCATTGAAGCCTTCAAAATGGTTACTAAGCGTCGCACCCTTACTCCTGCTTAAGCGTGAGGAATATGAGGGGGGAAAGAGGGTAAAGGTGTTAATTTTCCCGTTCTCTCGCTCCCCTATCTCTTCCTCGGATTTCACTTCTGTTTGCTCGGTTACTCAATTAACAAAAGCGATTCGATGCGTTCTTTTTGGTCTGACCCTTACTTATGGATTCACTTGGCAGGAATTGTCGTTGTTCCGATTTGCCTGGGACTTTGTTGGTTAGGATTGGCAGTCGGAAACCCGATTTGGCCAGTATGGTTGGAATTATTGTTAATTTCGGTAGTTGGGATCGCTCCTGTATTGTGGATGCAGTTAGCTCGCCCTTTCAATATTTTCAGTGTCCTGATATTTGCTCTTAAACCAGAACAACTCTCTACGGAACAGAGAAAAATTCTCAGTTTGTTTCAAACTACTTCTCAACGAGTACTGGCTGTGCTAACACCGATCGCGTTAGTGGCAATTTTGTGGCAAATTAATCGCGCAGCGCCGATGGCAGCCTCGATTACCCCGTTTCCACCGAATTGGCGGTTAGCGGGATTAGCATTAACCGCGATCGCATTTCTCTTGTCTAACTTGTTTTTACAAGTTCCGGTTAGCGTAGCTAGAGTTTTAATGACTAGCGAATCGGCATTTGCAGCTACCGAACCCTATCCTTTAGATAAAATCCCGAGGGATTTTACGTTGGCTGGTTTTCAGGTAAATCGGATTTTTCCACTCATTTCTGTTCAAGGAAGACAGTCTTCTTCTTAGTACCCGTCCATAATAAAAGAAAAGACCTCTACTTCCTGAAGTTTCGTTTGGATGTTTGTGGGGTGCCTATGGCAACTTATTCTCCTTTGTCAGCAAACCAGATCGCAGATGATAGCCAAATCTGGCACAGCCTTAAAACGGCGATCGCATCTAGTTCTGGTTTTCAAACCTGGCAGCTAGAACGCCAACAAGCTGATGATAGCTACCAAGATACCAGCCTCGACTACCGAGTCAGTCGGTATTTGCGAGAAACTCTAGAAACTTTAGCTTACTGATCTAATCAGAAATGCTAATAGGTAAAGAGACAGCAAAACCTGATTAAATTCAAAAAATTACTTATAATCGGTGCTAAATTGTCTTTCTTAGGCTTTCGGCACCTATATTTTTTTCAAATAATACCGAGCTAGCGCTTTCCGGCTAAATGTGGTAAGTAGAAACCAGGTTTCTATGCTGTACTTCAAGTAACTGGAATTTGCTGTAACTATAAAGGAGCGAATAAACGAAACTATATAACAAAAATTAAATTTAACTAGAATCTTCTTTTCTTTTGGCTGGTAAACTAGAAAAAATTTTCCTGCCTACTACTTTACTTGTTTAGCTAGAACAGCAAGGGAAGAAAAACAAGGAAAAGAGTTTTTATCGAAAATTCCCCATTCCCTATTTCTCTACCCTTATTCCTTAGATATCCTTTTTCTCTTTGAAAGATGCCAGCCATTGGCGTAATTGTTCGGCAGCGATGTCGCGACTGCCTAAACCAAAAGCGAGGGCGATCGCAACAGCGATCGCACCCAACAGCAAACCAAAGGCTAAATTCACGATATCGCTGGCAATGCCCATTTGTTGCAACGCCATTGCCGAAACCAAGGTAATGATGGCGATTCTGGCGGCATGACCCAGGATGCGAGCTTGGGAACCACCCGAACTGCTAATTAAGTTGAAGGCGAGGTTAGCTAAATACAAACCGATCGCGAATACCACTAAGCCAGCTAAAATGCGACCGGCAATCGTGACTATTCCGGTAACGATCGCGGTGAGAGCGGCAAATTGGAGTACTTCCGTGGCTGGTACGATCGCTAACAGGACAATGCCTACCAACGCGATAATTCCCACGATTTCAGAGGGAGTGCGGTTAGTACCCGGTGTTGGGGAAATCGCGTTTACGGCTTCTTCTGAAGAGTAGGGAGTTTGTTCCGATACGGGAGTGCTAGACGGAACGACCACAATTCGTTTCCGAGGAGTTATTCCTAAACCCAACCAATCGAAAATATTGTTAAAGCCAATACCCGTCAGAACATTGGTAACTAAATCGGCGACAAATCTGCCGATCGCGTATGCTATTACCAAAATCAAAGCTGCAGTGAAAATTTTGGGAATAGCGTTGAGAATTTGATTGAGCATATCGATCGCGGGAGCCGAGATTGCCTGAATTTGCAAGGCATTCAAGGCTGCGATCGCAGTGGGAATTAGAATTAATACGTAAACGATCGTACCGATGATTCCGGAGAGGCTTTGACCGCTCCGTTCCCGACTCAAACCAAACCTAGCACCGACTAGATCTGCACCGCTAGCAGCCAACAAATTGGTCACGATTCGGCGAACTACTTGTGCTACCAACCATCCCGCCGCCGCAATCAAAATTGCCGCAAAAATATTCGGCAAAATCGAAAGAATTTCATTGAGTAGTTGCTGAACCGGTTGTAAGGTTCCCTGCAACTCTAGGGTGCTGAGTATGGATGGCAGAAACAGCAAAAAGATAAACCAATACAGCGTGTTGCCGATGGTTTCGCTCAGGGAAAACTGATTGGCTGGTTCTCCCTCAACTTGCTGATTCAAGCGTTCGTCCAAACGCATGACGCGCAGTATCCGCGTCACTACCATTTTGACGATCGTACCGATCAACCAGGCAAACAACAGCAAAATTGCTGCGCCTGCTAATTTGGGCAGGAAAATGAAAACCTGATTGAGCAGATTATTCAAAGGCTCAGACACCGCCGATAATCGGAGTGTCTGTAAAACAGCCACGATCGTAAAGATCAGAATAATCCAAAATACCGCACTGGCGATCCACTTCTCTACAGGCGCTGGTGGTGTTCCATCCTGACGTCCGGTAATCCAGTCAGCCAACCGATTATCAATGTTGGTACGTTTGAGGATATTCCGGATCGCAGCAGATACAAAGATGGCGATCAGCCATCCTACTAGCAAAATAGCTAAAGCTGCTAGCAAATTCAGCGCAAAAGTCCCAAAATTGGCAGCAATTGGCTGAACGAAACTATTCCAGTCATTGCCAATGCCTGTAAACGGTGATGCTGGGGGTGGAGGAGGCGGCGCTTGACGTGGAGGGGCCTGCGCCAAAATCCGGTCAGAGAGAATTGGCACACTTAAATTGACGTGTACCATATCTTGCCAAATGCCTTTCATATTTTTTGATGTACCTCAAAGCTTATCGGCAAATATGCAACTTCCCAGGCAAATTGAAAAGTTAAAATGGTATGAAATGAATATGGAACACAATACAACGAGCCAAGAGATTTTTCATCTATCTTTATAGAGAATTAAGCCTTAAAAAACCCCAATTCGCTGATTTTTGGCCATCGGGAATGGTAGTTGGCAAAGGGAAGCTTTAAAATTAAGGATTACAGGTCGCAAGGGTGCTAAATCAAAATGTCACAGCAACAGGTTTTTGAACAATCAATTCAAATCGATGCACCTGCTACGGTGGTCGAGCGCTGTATTGCCGAGCGCCAATTAATGCACCAATGGCTCAACCCCGCTCTGCGTTGCGATCCTGTGGGGGAGTGGAGTACGGAAACAGGTAGTCGCAGTCGCTTTGTCATTCAGATTCCATTGGTGCAACCAACTTTGGAAAGTACTGTGGTGGAAAGGAAACCAGGTTTGATTGTCTGGAAGTTTGATGGTTTTTTTAAGGGACTCGATCGCTGGGAATGCCAACCAGTCAAAGAAGGTACTTTCCTAATCAATCGTTTTGAGTTTGAAGTTCCCAATCCGATCGTTCGCTGGGGCTTCCATACTTTTGCCTCCTCTTGGACGCAAAAAGATATGAAAGCTCAACTGCGCCGCCTCAAATTATTAGCACAAAAGGAATTCCAGCACTTGTAGTTAAGTTGTGGGATCGGATGTGGAAAATGGTTATACATCAGTCACTTTGGTAAATCAATTATTTTGACTCCTGAGTTGTGAATTCTTTTTTCTATAAATTCTGACGCATTTGTTCTACCAATTGGCGAATTACATCTGTATCCTCGGCACTAGGGACTTGAAATAAGTAACTTTCTAAATCTTGACACGCAGACACCCACTCTCCTAATTGGTAAAATAAAAGTCCGCGATCGCGCAGTTCTACTGGCGCACCGGGATATAAAAGTAACAAGCGTTCGATTACTGCCAATGCTCTAGTCAGATCGTTACGGTTAAGATAAATTAATTTCAGATTCATCAGCATCCGTGCTAAAAAACGTCGGTTACTGACTGGCTCTACAAAAGATGATTTTAGCTCTACAGGCTGCTGATAAATTTCGGATAGTCTTTCTTGGCAATCTTGCTCGAACAAAATCTCTCCCTGATTGAAAGCATCTACGTAAATACTCATATCTGGTAAATTTGGACGAATCAGAAAATGTCCCGGCATTCCGATCCCGACCATAGGAAAATCCAGGCGTTGAGCGATCTCTAGATATACTAGTGAAAGAGCGATCGGAATACCAGTTCGTCGATCGATTACTTCATTCAAAAAGCTATTTCGGGGATCGTAGTAATCCCCTGTATTGCCCGTAAAACTTAAATCTTCATAAAGATATTGATTGATCGTTTGAATGATTCGCAACGGATAGCGTTCTACTGGCAAACGTTCTTCTATTTCAGATGCCATTGTATCTAAAGCATTAAGATATTCGTGGGGATCTAAATTGGGATATTCTTCTTGGGCAATATATAAAGCTGCTTTAGCCAGATTTACATCTCGATCGGACTGATGAATTTCTTGGTAGAAATATTGCCTTGCTAAAGGAAAGTTCATAGTACTAAATTAAATGCAGATGCTTAAAGCTTACATATATATTATGAACCCGATCCAAACAGGATTCAAAAGTTAGAATATTTAATTAAGAGTAAATTGATAAAAATTATGTTGATTTAGATGAACTATTCTCAATTTATAATTTTTAATTCATTATTTTATAAAGGATAGGTAACGGGTGTTACCTATCACTATTAATGAAGTTACTTAAACCCCAAAATTTCCGCGATCGCATTTACTATATCTAAGTAAACGTTACCCTGCATTTCGCGAAATAATTGAAAAGGTTGAGATGGCGTACCGAAAATCGGTCTGATGATCCATCCCAATTGGCTACCCACAAAACCGTAGAGTAATAGCCAAAATTTTAAAATCCGAGTACGAGCTAATTTTCCTTCTGTATCTTGTTCGGAAACCAGTTGCATTCCTTGATAAAGGAACTGAATGCCAATTACGCCTGTTAAAACAAATATCGCTACGTTTAACAGTTTAAAAAATTGGTAATTGTCAGTAGTAATTAAAAAAAACAAAGTGACTGGTGCAAACCCCAATAAAAGAGCGCTAATTACAGAAGCCGCAGTCAAAACGATAATAAAGTGTTGGGTAAGGCTGCGATCGGAACCAAAAAATATATTAAAAATATATAGGGTTGGCAAACAAATCAAAAGCGTGAGCAAATAGAGACAAGGCAGTTTAATTGCCGCCGATAATGATTGAGGTACGCTATGATATAACCCGATGATTGCACCGTAGATAGCAAAGCATAAAGAACTACAGACTAACAAAGCGATAATCTTACTTTTTAACCTGACGCCTTGGCGAATTTCTTCTAGAAAACTTTGGCGATCGCGCAACAAATCAATTAATACTATAAAATAATTTTGGGTTTGAAATTCCTTCGCATTCATTGCTTTATCTCCAAACACTACTTAATCAACAATTTTAACGAAAGCCTAACAGATAGACTAAAGATTGAATGATACTAACGTAAAAGTTTCCTTCTCTCTCTCTAAACAAGGAAAACGGAGAATCAGGAGTACCGAAAAAAGGTCTGAGCGTCCAACCTAATTGCATACCAACAAAACCATAAAGAAATAGCCAAAATTTTAAGATTTTCTGCCGAGTATCCCGACCTTCCGTATTTTGTTCTAGAACTAAATTAGCTCCTTTATATAAAAAAGAAATGCCAATGAATCCGGTCAAAGCAAAGATGATAACATTCAGTAAAATTAAAAATTGGTAACTGTTGGTACTGAGTAAGAAAAATAGGGAAATTGGCGCAAAACTAAACAAAAGGACGCTAGTTAATGCCACCGCAGTCAGCACCAAAGCCAAATGTTGCCCCAAAGTTCGCTTAGAACCGAAAATGATATTAGCAAAGTACAAAGTTGGCAGACAAATCAGCAAAGTAATTAAGTAAAGCGCTGGCAGTTTAACAGCAGAAGCCAAAGCTTGCATCCAGCTATGATATATACCGATAATGCCACCATAAATCGCAAGAAATATGGAACTGCAAATTAACAAAGAGAAAATTTTATTCGGTATTCTCACTCCTTGACGAATTTCCTCTAAAAATATTTGGCGATCGCGCAGTAAACTAATCAGTACCGTAAAGTATTTTATGCCTTGAGATTGACGATCGATCATTTTCTCCTCACAATGTTATTAAAATTTAAGATATCAATGGAAATAGTCGCCCCCAGAGCCATATTTCCACCCATCAATCCACCGCTGACTGTAGTATTGCGCTCCTAGCGGTAAATTTTTCACTCTAGGTTGCGCGATTTTTCCTAATTGGTATAAACCAGAGTAAGCCGCCAAGTTAAGATAATGAAATATCCAATCCAGTAAAATCCCCAGACCAACTTGAGGAATAATTTTCATTACTAATCTCGGATGAGATATCTGTGTTTTTAAGAGAGTTTGCGACAAAGCCGGAAACTGAACGACATCTTGCAAAAAAGGCTTTAGCACGGATTCTCCTAGCTGTTCCATTTCCAGAAAAACCGCAGACAAAAGTTGATTTATTTGTGCTGGATTTACTTTGTCCTTTACCCCCACGCTCATAGCTTTTTGAAACAACCAAGTAACCGCTATATTAGGCTGATACGGTTGAAGCATTGCTAAAGAATTTCGGCTTAATTGCTCGCTTTGTAAAGCTTCGTGAATGCCATTAGTTAACCGTTTTAAATGACGTACCATCGCACCAAAACCACCGAAACTTAAAGGTGATTGAGCGCCACTACTATCCCCCACCGCTAAAATCCGATGCCACGGCATTTCCAGAGGACTTTGGCGATAGCTGGGGAAAAAGCCAAACAAGGCTCTTTGAAAATCCAACTGTGCCAATTCGACATTCTGATATTGGGGTAGCAAACGCAGATAATCTTCAAATAAATCTGATAGATTCGGGCGTTCCGGGTGAGCGTCCATGTAGGTAAATAAGTAAGTGGTTCTGCCATCTTTTGCTGGGAAAGCTTCCCAGAAATACTGGCATTGATTTTCGATGGGTGTAAATGAAACCAACAAATCTCCGGTGTCATTTTTCGGAAATCCTTTCGCACAACTTCCCACTACCAAACAAACCCCATCTGGTTTTTTCCCTTGTCTAGCTTGTTGGACGATCGGGGAAAAATGCCCCATTGCGTCGATTAGTAACCGAGCTTTGAATCCTTTCCCAGCGTCTACCATTACCCCATCTGGGTGAATGACTGCTCCTTGAAAAGGTGTATTTTCAAATAATTCTCCCCCAGCCTTGAGAAATTTTGATTTTAAGGTATCTAGCAAAAAAACTGGGTCAACGCCGATATTCAAGACATCTGTTACCCAATGTTCTTTTCCTCCTAAAAAACTGATGCGAGCCGGGTTATACTGGGTAACGATCGCTTGGTTAAGTTCTGATTCTGCAAGCAAATTTAATTCTAAAAATGTCTCTAATTCTGAGCGAGAGATATTCCACTCTTGATCTCTTCCTCGCAAAAAGCCTCTTTCAATTAAAGCTACTCGCCAACCTAATTGAGCTAAAGCAGCACCTATCAAAATACCTAACGTACCACCACAGATAATTACATCCCAATCTACTTCTCCTAAAGGATGTTGACTTTCTTTGATGGAAGTTGGTATGGGTAGAGTGTCATTTTTGAGAGATTGCCAGAGGCGATCGGCTTTTTGCAGCCCTCCCAGAACATCCCCTGGTAGTTGGGAAAGAATTTGCTCGGTGAGAGTCATGAAAGTTAATCGATATGGAAGTTGCTAGTTATCAACTGTCATAGTAATGTATTAACCCGTTCGATTTCAGCGATCGCGTACTTTAATTACAATGATAATTGCCCGCAATTGAGGCTTTCCCGTAAGCTAGCGCTGTAGTGAGATTTAAAAAGCTCTATTTCAGATAGCGATCGTTTCCCGATTTTCCAAATGTACTTGACTACTTGAGTAATGCGGACGACTCAAAAAGCTAGAGGTATCTTCCATGACCGATCCTGTATTCATGCCACCGCAGTTTCCTTTAATGTATCGCGCAGTCGGACAAGTACGCGGACGCTTTATTCCAACTATTAAAAAAGTTACTAAAGGGGTATTATTGACTGATGATGGCATTTTAATCCCGGCTAAGTTAGTAGCTAAAGCGGGGATGATAGGAAAAACACAGCCAGAAATTATTCAAGGTGAAAAAATTTGGTCGGTTTACCCTCATACAGAAGTGGCATCTTGGTTTGAAAAAATCATTCCTTTTTTGCCAGAGGAGGAAGCTGTAGCTGCGATCGAAACGAAGTCTCTGCCTCCACTTTGGGTAGAAATTCGGGATTTGAGGGAACTGAACGCGACTAAAACGATTGAAGAACTCTTGCAAAGCAATAACTATTTTTCGATTCGCGGTTTAATTATTAAACAGGATGAGCAACAAGGAAAACTAACTATCCGCATCCATCGCAATAAAATCCCGCCGGGGAAAGAGAAACAATCTCAATATCAACCTTTGGATTTAATTATAGATGGATTTTTACCCGGAAAAGTGGAAGGCCAATTTTGGGATTTAGATGTAAGTCGAGAGGGAGACCTTTTAATGGTCGATAACGGGACTTTTGTCGCAGACCTGTCGCCACCAGAACCAGACCCACCTCCTAGCGCTAAAAAGCAAGTCAAATCTAAAGGTGAAGCAAAACAGGATAAAAGAGATCCGTCTCAACCAGATAAACAACCCAAAAAAACCGGAAAAATCATTAGGCTCGTGTAATAGAGTTATTAAGAGTGTGATTGCACAGTTCTAAGGGTAGACAAAATTTGTCTACTCTTATTTATTTTTATGGTTAGGTTATATCATGTCCGATTAATCACTTATAATATCTGTAGGTTGGGTTGAGGTAACGAA
>CAZJJR010000081.1:0-8408 GCA_964546365.1 uncultured bacterium
GTGGCCGGCCATTCGAGAACTGCCCCTGGTAACGATCGCCATTACCGAACACAAAGCCCCCCGTGCCGTTAGGGACTCCATTGCGAAACTCCCCTCTGTAAGTGTCTCTGCTAGTTCCACTAGCACCTCCGTATACGCAGACCCCTTTGCCGTTAAGAGCCACAGAGTTGGTTTGAAATGAACCTTGGCAGTAAGTCCCATCTGCGAACCTAACCGTTTGTCCTAAAGAAGGCAGCGGATTCAGCATTTGATGGGCGATATCGACACAACAAGCAGCTAGTACGATTATTCCTATTTTCTGAATTGAACCAAGCATGGGTAAACTGTCTCCAATCTTTGCCTGAACTAAAATTGTTTCACAGGCTACTAGGTAATTTGCTGCTTACCGATCGGTTGGCTATCGGTGATTTTCATACCTTTATTTAGCCCAAAAATTTAAACTGACAGCAATTGGCTGAAGATAAGAATCACAAAGTTATCTTAACAAAACTATACATTGCTTAATATAAATTGATTCGTATTCGATTTTTTTTAAGCGAAAAACTACCAAGACGATCCGAGCCAATTAGAAGCTCATATTCAATCAGCAGAAGGGTTTTCTGCCTTTTTTCCCCTTGAGCCTCCAGCAAATCAGTCGGTCTTCGGAAATGCCTAAATCCTTTACCCGTAGGAGAGAGTCCATTTTTCTGTAAAATGCTGTATGGGATTTAGCCGAGCCAATAAAAAATCTAAGAATTCAGCCTACACAGGTATCGATTCGACGGTTTGATAGTTATGAATCAAGGCTTTTCCTGCTCAAGCCTTGGAAGCATAGCTTGCCAAGCCTGAGTTAAGTTGCCTGATTCTAAATGGCAGTGGCAGTGATTTTGAGATTCGAGATTAAGTAGAGACTGAGGTTAGGTATTGAGGTTGACCATGAGGTATCGCGGTTTAATCGTTGCATTCCTAGCATTTTGCTTGTGTATACTAACGGCTTGTAGTGAAGGGCCAGCAACTGCTACCAGCACCCAGCAATTAACATACGACGACATTAGAGGCACGGGGTTAGCCAATAACTGTCCGCAGTTAGAAGAAACTACCCGTGGTTCTATTCCTATTAAGGCTGATGGAGCTTACGCCCTGAAAGGTTTGTGTTTACAACCGACATCTTTCTTCGTGAAAGAAGAACCTACCAACAAACGAAAAGAAGCTGAATTCGTTCCCGGTAAGTTGTTGACACGTTACACTTCCAGCATTGACCAAGTACAAGGCAAAATAAAAATTAACGAAGATCGTAGCCTGACCTTCGTAGAAGAAGATGGAATAGATTTCCAAGCCATCACGGTACAATTGCCCGGTGGCGAAAGAGTTCCTTTCCTGTTTACCATCAAAAACTTAGTAGCTACCACTCAACCTGGTTCGGATAGTATTAATACTTCCACAGATTTTGAAGGACAATTTAAAGTTCCTTCCTACCGGAGTGCTGGTTTCCTCGATCCCAAAGGTCGTGGTGAAGCTACTGGTTATGACAACGCAGTAGCTCTTCCTGCCGCAGCTGATGAAGAAGATTTAGTACGTGCAAATGTCAAGCGTGCTGAAATCAAAAAAGGGAATATTTCCCTGCAAGTAGCGAAAGTAGATAGCGCTACGGGTGAAATTGCCGGAACTTTTGAAAGCGAACAGCCCTCAGATACCGATTTGGGAGCTAGCGAAGCTAAAGAAGTGAAAATTCGCGGCCTATTTTACGCTCGCATAGAACAGCTATAAGGTTAACAAAACCGCCGGTCATTTCCCCAGTGCATATTGGCCAATGGGTAAATCACCCGATCGTTCAGAGGGCTATAAAATTTCTGCTCGTCAATGGGGCGCTTAGCGCCCTTTTTTATTGGGAAAATTTGGAAAAATAAAGCTGAATTGTACCCTACCCCAATTTCCCGATCCCGATAACGATCGCCAAAATTAGGTTTTTATTTACGCATATGTATAATAAAATACAAAATATCAGACAATGGATGTCCCCAGATGGCTGGTAAAGTTCCGTGTAAATAGGGTGGTATCGGATATGGTATAAAACTAATCTGTAAATGGATAATAAATCTTTTCCAAAGCTGGCAAAGTACTCATAAGCTATTCCTACCCTAAAACAAGGAATCATGGACTATCTAGTTGGTTTGGTTACTTTTTTAAGCTGACTCTGCCCCTGGAAATGCGAGCATCGAGTAAATTAACTCCTATTTACGTCGCAGATCACAGCTTATAAGCTGCCAAATTGATAAGACAGTGTAGGGCGTCCCTTGGTTCGTTGTATCTACCCGGTGAACTCCGCCATGTCTACTACTTTATCTCATACCCTGAAAAACGATAGTTTGCAGTTGTTACGCGAATACCAAAAAACACGATCGGCTGTGATTCGCAATCAGTTAGTGCAACTCAACTTCGGATTAGTCCGAAAAGAAGCCCACTACTGGACAAACCAATGCTCAGAAGGCTATGAGGACTTGCTTCAGGTGGGTTGCTTAGGTTTGATCCGCGCGATCGAGCGATTTGAAATCGGTAAAGGCAATGCTTTTAGTTCTTTTGCGCTGCCCTACATCCGAGGCGAAATTCAACACTACTTACGGGATCGGGGTTCATCCGTCCGGATTCCCCGACGTTGGCTGACGCTGCAACGGCAAGCAGTCACGGTAACTAGGCGACTCCAAGCGCAACTTAATCGGCAACCAACCGATGCAGAAGTCGCCGCAGCGATCGCAGTTTCTCCAGAAGAATGGCAAGAAATTAAACTAGCTTGCCAAAACCGCGCACCTCTGAGCTTAGATACTCCGATGGGAGATGAAGAAGAAGGTGCCACCTCCCTGGCAGAAATGGTTCCCGACCCTCGCTATCGTAGCTTCCAACTAGCACAAGAAGACCAAATTCGCCTACAACAAGCTCTCGTTCAGCTAGAAAAACGCACTCGCGAAATATTAGAATTTGTTTTTTTACACGATTTAACTCAAAAAGAAGTTGCAGAACTTTTAGATATCAGCGTAGTGACAGTCTCTCGTCGTGTCAAAAAGGGACTAGATTCCCTCAAACAGTTGATGGGATCGGCTGCCAATGATTAACCCTTCACAGGGAAGCCAAATCAATCACATTTTGGGAAAACATTATTTTGCTAGCGTAAAAGTGGTAGCCAGAGTATTTACGGAAGGCAGCCGCTTTTTTTACGTAAATACTCGCAAAATTTCCGCAATATAACAATACCTTCTGCCATAATTTTTGAGATATAAATATACCAGACACGCGCTTGGTGTCCGGAGCAAGACAATCGCGGGCATTGGTGGCGGAAGTTGGTACACCTTTTGGGAGATTGGCAATGCGTCAAGTTACAGGTATAGCTTTTTTATCGACGCTGACTCTTGTCATGGGGGGATGCGGTCTTTTTGGTGGAGGTGGAGATCAAAACACGGCTGTTTCTCCAAGCCCTACTGCTAATGCACCAACCACTCAGTCACCTACACCAGAATCTTTTGCAACACCATTAGTTGAGCAGCAAAGAAAACCCGCTCCTACACCGGGGAACGAACAACCAAAAGTAGTAGCTGTAACCCCTCCAGAATTAATTCCACCGACTGACCCCAATCAGCGCCGGACGCAGGTGCAAAAAGAAAGGCAATCAGGAGCGACCGACCCGTTTGGCGTACTCCCCATTCCACCAACCCCACCAGAGGTAGATGCCAATACTCCCGCTCCTTCCACACCTGCTACCCAGTCAGTGGAAAGAGCAGTTCCTCAATTACCTCAACTGCCCGTCGCTCAGCCGCCTACGCTCCGTGTTGGTACTGCTAATCAACAACAGCAAAGAGGCGTGCCTCAATTACCGCAATTGTCCATACCACAGACCCCTACTCTCCGTGTCGGTACTAATCGCAATGGAGGAGTAACTGCTCCTTCGTTCATTAATACAACTGGTCAAAGATCGGTTGCACCAGGAAGAACAATTACCTCACCAACCAGGGTTCAACCACAGCAAAGGCCCAGATTTGGTTTAGGTCAAGCTCCCCAACCCTCTCGCCCATTATCTCCTCAAATTAGAGTAGCGCAGCGGCCACAGCGCACCCAACAGGTAGCTAGCAGGACAGTAATAGCCCCGCGTCCTTCATCAACTAATCGAACGGTAGCGAGAACTCCTCAACGTCCCTCATCAACTAATCAGACGGTAGCGAGAGCGCCTCAACGTCCTTCATCAACTAACCGAACGGTAGCGAGAGCGCCTCAACGCCCCTCATCAACTAACCGGACAGTAGCATCTCAACGTAGAACAGTAAATCCCGCTACTTTAGCACAGGCTAGACCACAAACTACTAATCAACCCGCAACTACTCCTACACCTAACACAACGCCTACCACGCCACCAGTAATTACACCACCCGCACCACCTGTAATTCCTACTTTACCTCCTGCTCCCGAGCCGACTTTGGCTAGAGCGGTAGAAGTTTCGGGAGTTGTGATAGTTGGTAATGAGCCTCAAGCAATTTTGAAAGCACCTAATGAAGCTACTAGCCGCTATGTGAGAGTCGGACAAAGGTTGTCTAACGGACAAATTCTGGTGAAGCGAATAGAGGTTTATGAAGGTTCGGAACCGATGGTAATTCTGGAACAAAATGGTGTAGAAGTGTCAAAAGGAGTAGGAGAAAGACCTGCGGCACCAGCACAACCAGGTTCTCAACCTACTACTCCGCAAGCTACTGTTTAATGACATCAACCTTTCGAGGTTCGATCGCAAAGCTGGAGCAAGTTGTTCAGAACGGATCGGTTGAAAATGCAATAGCAACCTTTTCCTCGAACTCCTCCCTATCTGTAGGGAGGAGTATATTTTTTGGCTATTGATTCTCTCCCTAAGTCATTTGCTGGTTTGATAGCGTAGGTAGCCGATTTTTTGTTGTTCTGCCAGCGATAATAGGAATGAATTCGTTCTTAATATAAAATAGCAAGGCCAGCAAACGTAATATTAATCTAAATTTAAAGATAAGTGGATGATGAAAACGGCTGAAGAAAATCAATTGAACTATCAAGTTGAATTCCCTGGACTACCTTTGGCGGTTTATCGGGAATTGGCAGCGCATCTGCGTCAAGTGAAAGGAGTGGAAACAGATTTGATGCCGCAGTCATCCCAGGAGTTTGATTACTCTCAAAGTCAAGTGGGGAGTTTGTCAATTAAGTATTGCCAAGCGGCTGATTTGAGTTCTCGTCAACTTGTCGATCGCATTTTGGAGTATTATCAACAACGCTATGGCAAAAAATTAGTCATCAGTCATTAGTCATTTTCCGATTACTTATTACTAAATTATGGGTACGATTCAAGCTTTACGGGGAACGCGAGACATTTTGCCAGAAGAAATCGTTTACTGGCAGTGGGTAGACTCTGTGGCGCGGGATATTCTCGGTAAAGCAAGTTATCAGGAAATTCGCACGCCAATTTTTGAGGCAACTTCTTTGTTTGAACGCGGTATCGGGGAAGCTACTGATATCGTCGGTAAGGAAATGTACACTTTTATGAGTCGGGGCGATGAAAAGTATTCGATTACTTTGCGCCCGGAAGGTACGGCTGGTGCAGTGCGATCGTACATTCAAAATAATCTCTATGCTCAGGGCGGGGTGCAGCGCCTTTGGTATACTGGGCCGATGTTTCGCTACGAACGCCCGCAAGCTGGGCGCCAGCGCCAGTTTCATCAAATTGGGGTAGAGGTTTTGGGGAGTTCGGATGCCAGGGCGGATGCGGAGGTAATTGCGATCGCATCTGATATCTTACAAACTCTCGGACTGAAAAACCTGCGCCTGGATATTAATTCTGTTGGTAATCCTACAGATAGACAGCAGTATAGACAAGCACTAATTGATTATTTCACGCCTTACAATTCCGAGTTAGATGCAGATTCGCAAACTCGCCTAACTCGCAATCCTCTGAGGATTTTAGATAGTAAAGATAAGCGGACTCAGGAAATTGCTCAAAATGCTCCTAGTATTTTAGATTACCTTGGTGCTGATTCTAAACGGCATTTCGACCAAGTATTGCAGCTATTAACAGATTTAGGAATTTCCTATCGGTTGAATCCTCGATTAGTGCGGGGATTGGATTACTATACTCATACCGCTTTCGAGATTATTTCTGATGATTTAGGAGCGCAAGCAACGGTTTGCGGCGGTGGCAGATATGACGGTTTGGTAGCAGAATTGGGTGGGCCGGATACGCCTGCGGTCGGTTGGGCAATTGGTTTGGAAAGATTGACGATTCTACTGCAAAAAATGCAAGAAGCACCGAAACCAGTGCTGGATTTTTATGTAGTTTCCAGAGGAGAAAACGCAGAGGCACAGGCTTTATTGTTAGCGCAGAAATTGCGGCGAATTGGGTTTAGTTTGGAATTAGATTTAAGCGGAAGTGCATTTAAAAAACAATTTACTCGTGCTGATAAAAGTGGCGCAGTTGGTTGTTTGATTTTGGGAGATGAAGAAGCAGAAAATCAAGCGGTGAAGTTGAAGTGGATGGCGACAAAGGAACAGCAGACGATTTCGCAATCTGATTTGTTGGCAAAAGCGGAAGAGTTACGAAAAGAGATTGAAAGCTTTAAAGGAAAAAAGAATTAATCGTAAATTAACTATGGTAGGGACGGGTTTTGTGGAAAGAATGTTTATTTGATACAGAGGTTATTTGCTAAACACGCCCCTACCATCAAACAATATAAACAATCGATACTAACGGAATTAATATCAAGGTGTATGTACGACAATGTTTGCAAATTTATAGCCGAATAATTCACAGCGGATATTGCTACCTGATTGTTGGGATATCCAGTTAATTTAACTGAACTGAGTCTTTCCGAATTATCTTTAGAACCAATTAGAGCAGATTCTCTAATTTTACAAGATATTGATAGTAATTTGGTACTCCATCTGGAATTTCAAACCGATCCAGATCCCGATATACCTTTTCGGATGACTGACTATCGCCTGCGCGTCTATCGCCGTTTTCCACAAAAACGAATGCGCCAAATAGTCATCTATTTGCGAAAGACAAATTCCCAATTAGTACACCAAAATTCTTTTGTTTTAGAACATACAACTCATTTATTTGAGGTGATTCGCTTATGGGAAAGACAGCCAATTGAGTTTCTCAATCCTAATTGTGTAGGATTATTACCATTTGCGGTGTTAAGCAATACAAAAAATCCCCAACAGGTGCTTAATCAAGCTGCATAATTGATTGAGGAAGTACCAGAAAAAAGGGTACAGAGTAACTTAGTTGGTACTGCTGCAATCTTGGCTGGGTTAGTATTGAAGGAAGAGGTGATAAAAACAATTCTGAGCGAGGAAGTTATGCGGGAATCAGTAATTTATCAAGAAATTTTGCGAACTGGATTTCAGCGGGGTAGGCTGGAAGGGAGAGAGGAAACTCAAGAGGAAATTGCTCGTGCTTTGATGCGAGAAAATATGTCTCTTGAGCAAGTAGCAAGGTTGACGGGATTGACAATTGAAAAGTTGGAAAGTATACGGGATTCTGTTGATAATAATTGATGATGCTATTACAGGGGTTTTTAACTCTGTGGAGTACAGTTTTTTAATTTTAACCACAGATGAACACAGATAAACACAGATGAATTACCTGAATAGTCGGAAGCCGCTGTAGTTGGTAGATAAGTTGCAGTTGTGAGTTTAGGCGTTTTTGTTCGCGAAGCGTACCGTAGGCGATCCCCCTAAATCCCCCTTAAAAAGGGGGACTTTGAAATGCGGTTCCCCCCCTTTTTAAGGGGACTTTGAAATGCAGTTCCCCCTTTTTTAAGGGGGGAAGGGGGGATCAAAACATTAATATTTATAACCAGTAAGGTAGTTTTTAAATATATTATTTCAACTCTGTTGTTTCTCCCTGACATACCCAAGCACCCCAGAAAAATTGATGCTCGATCGGTCTAAATTCTTGACAAGATAGCTTACTTTCTGATAATATTTTTAATTTCAAAAGTTCATCGATTACCTCACGACCGAGAGCAAATTGTTGCAACTCTTCGATCGTAATTCGGCGAATATAATTTTGCGCTTCTTGTAACGCATCAACCCGTCTTAAACCGCCCTGCAAATTATCGAAAAATCGCTCCATCAGTAGGACGGTTGCTTTGGTGGGAACTGACCACAAACTCATTACCAAAGTTTTCGCTCCGGCGACGGCAAAAGCGCGACGTAAACCGAATACGCCTTCCCCATTTTTGATATCACCAATGGCAGTTTCGCAGGCAACCAAAATCGCAATTTCATTATCCCATAAATCGATACCGATGATATCTTGGGCGAACAGAAAACCTTTGCCTGCTTTTGGCGGAAGTTTGCCACCTTTTAGCCAAGTTTCCGCACCCGCAAAGGCAAGTCCAGAACGCATCATCGGGTTTTCGATTTGG
>CAZJJR010000081.1:8474-8720 GCA_964546365.1 uncultured bacterium
GGTAATTGCTTGGCGAAATTGCGTAACCTATTGGCGCTATTTTCGTTATCGTTGGCAGCTAGATAAGTGGCGACATCTTCGATGATTTCCGGCAATTTTTCATCTAGCAATTGAGGGTGTTTTTGTAATATTTCTCGTTCCTCATCGTTGGCACAGTTGAGGAGTTGAACGATTAAATTAAGATAAGCTGATTGATTTTCTTCGGCAAAGTAACCGTGAGTAGCAATCATCAACAAGCGGGGACAT
>CAZJJR010000081.1:8752-13031 GCA_964546365.1 uncultured bacterium
AGAATAGGTTCTAAAGCTTCCTGTTGCAGATAGGGTTTAACGCCGAGTTTTTCGGCAACTCTTTTGCCTAAAAAACCTGTTTCCGGTACGGGGTGAAAACTAGAACTTAAAGCTGATAAGTTTGTAGTAAGCGCTTTAGCGCTTTGAGGACTGAAGTCCTCACTACTAACGGTTTGGTTTGTAGTAAGCGCTTTAGCGCTTTGAGGACTGAAGTCCTCACTACTAACGGCTAAGTTAAAATCAGGATCGGCGATAATCAAAGCATCGGAAACGGGGCGGTTGGTCGCTACTTTTTGCCGCAGTATATCTCGCCCGACACTCAGATAACTAATCGTGTATTCATCCATCAGCAAATTGTCCGTTTCTGGCATCGGTAATATCTGAAACGGCAGCAGGTTTAAGTCGCCATCGGGTGCAATGAAGAAATGTTCTTTAGAAACCCGGTTTTTTGGAAAAACCGGGTTTCTTAACCCAACCAAAATCGGATCGAAAATTTGTTGACGCAGTTTTTCCCCGACAGTGACATTATCAGGATCGGGAGTTTGCGGTTTTTTTCTCGCGCCTAGCAAGTTACCAGGTTTTGCAGATGCTTCTCGAAAAACTCGAATTAACTTATCAATAGGTTCTGCTTCTCCTAATTTAATCATCTGCACCGCATCTGGTTGTTGGGCAGGTAAGATAAACGCTACATATTGGGCAGATTGCCATCGCGTTTTTTCTGGGGCAGTAAAATCAAATAGATTAAAGCGAACAAATTCCACTAAAGTAGAACCTGACGGCAATTCCAAAGCGACGGCGCGGCGATCCGTTTCTTGTTCTTGCAGTTGAATTTCCGGGACTTGGGATGCCAGTTGCTTTTCTAATTGTTGGCATTGTGCTTCTAATTCGGCAAGCTTTTTTTGATGCGCTTTTCGCAGAGATTGGTATGTTTCTACGGAAACTTTTGGATCGGGGAGGGGTGGATCGAAGGTAAGATGAACCAGTTCTGCTTGCAGGCGGCGCAGTTGAGTGAATTCTTCTTGCAAGTGGGGATAGCGTCCGCTAAATAAAGCATAGTTGAAAGCAGCAAGGGCAGAAGCGCTGAGGGACTTGCGTTGCAGCACTACATCCAGGGCAATTTGCACTGCTTCTGGGGAGTCGGAAAGGTAGCGCCAGACGAGGGAGAGTAAAGCGTGTAATGTTTTTCTGATGGTATCGAGATAGGTGAGGCGATCGCGTTCGGAACTGTAAGCAAACTGGCGGCGAATCATTCGCCCTTCCATTGCTGCTGCTTGCTGCATTAGTTCTAGCGCTTGCTTAGGGCGATCGGTGACTGCTAATAAACCTGCCAAATTGCTCAAACTGCCTGCCACATGGGGATGATCACCCTTAAATAGGCGCTGTGTCATCGCCAGTACTTGTTGGTACTTTTTTTCTGCTTCACTGTATCTGCCTTGGGAATAGTAAAGTGATGCCAAACCGTTCAAACTAATTGCCACATCAGGATGATCGCCCTTAAATAAGCACTGTCTCATCATCAGTGCTTTTTCGTACAAAGGTTCTGCTTCATTGTATCTATCTTGGGATCTGTAAAGTGCTGCCAAATTGTTCAAACTAATTGCCACATCAGGATGATCGCCCTTAAATAAGCGCTGTCTCATCGTTAGCGCTTTTTCGTACAAAGGTTCTGCTTTAGTGTGTCTGCTTTGGGAGTAATAAAGTGCTGCTAAATTGTTCAGACTAATTGCCACATCAGGATGATCGCCCTTAAATAATTGCTGTCTCATCGTCATTGCTTCCTGGAACAGGGATTCAGCTTCACTGAATTTACCTTGAGACCTGTAAAGTTCCGCTAAATTGCTCAAACTCTGTGCCACATCAGGATGGTCGCCCTTAAAGAAGCACTGTCTGATCGCTAGCGCTTGTTGGTACTTTTTTTCCGCTTTACTGTAACTGCCTTGGGAGAAGTAAAGAATTGCTAAATTGTTCAAAATGGTTGCTAGATCGGGATGATCGCCCTTAAATAGACGTTGTAAGGTCGCTAGCGCTTCTTGATACTTTAGTTCCGCTTCTCTAAATCTGCCTTGGAATCTGTACAGTTCCGCCAAATTGTTCAAATTGTTTGCTATATCAGGATGATCGTCCTTAAACAAGCGCTGTCTGACCGCTAGCGCTTGTTGCAACAAAGGTTCTGCTTCACTGAATCTGCCTTGGGATTTGTAAAAGAATGCCAAATTGTTCAAACTGTTTGCTATATCGGGATGATCGCCTTGATAAAAAGAGAATGCTAACTTCAAAGCTTGTTCGGCAATTACTTCAGCCTCATAGAACTTACTTTGCTCATAAAGTGTAAACATCTGTTCGTTTAGCAGTTGCCATTGCGCCATCCCTTCTACCAATTGCGCCGCTACATTTCGCAACCTTGCCACATTTGGTTCCCTTGCTTCTGCCATATGGTTTACTACCCATTCCATTGTTAATACCAATCCTTTATCGATCAGGTATGAGTGTGCTGCCAATAGGTTGGGTTCTTCTCCATTGGGGCAATTCAGCAGTTGTTGAATTAAGTTGAGATAGTCTTGGATGCGTTGTTCGTCCATATTCTTAATCCTTCCATAATTTTGTAGGGACAAATCAATTTGTGAGTTGCGACTGTAAATGATTACTTCAAAATCCCCATTTTTAAATCACACTATATTCCGTCCACAACACCTGACAATCTCGATTAGCTTCCAAATATTCCAGCAGCCCATACAAATGATCTCGATCCAATTCCAAAGCCTCATCTTTACTTTTTTCCAACCAATCTAGAGGCGGCAATTCCTGCGTAATCAAAGCTAAAATTTGCTCTCTCCCCACCTCATCCGATCCAAAAGTTGCATACTCTGATGGGGGGTATTGCGGCAAAACCATTACCCCAGCATCGCAACGAGAGTTAGGCGCATATTCGGAAGGACACAAACAACAAACCACCCCCGATGGTTCCCTCTCCAATAATATTAAGTATCCTTCGCGTTCAACTTTCACCCGATATTTAATATCACTATTCACAGGCACATTTTTGCGGGATTTGTTACGCCTAGCCCCCATAGTAGACAATTCACCCAACTCTTCACCTACCAGCACCTCTAATAGGTTAGAATCGATCGCCTTTGCTTTCAGTTGTTGCCAAATTTGGTCAATAGTAAATGGTGGAGGAGTTACTAAACCTTGCTCTTTCGCCCATTGGGGAAATATTACCTCGCGCAGCCAGCGTTTAGCAATTTTCCACCTGCCTTTAGTAGCACCATTAAAATCACATCCCTCCTCTGTCAGCTTATCGCAAATTGCACTCAACTGCTGCGTAAAAATCGTCTCAACAAAGCCATTTTTTGTTCCTTCTAGTAACTCTACTTGATAATATTCTGCAATACTTTTATTGTTTGAATCAGCATTCTTTTCCCGGAAGCGTTCTACAAAAATAATCCGGTTCTTGCCGCTAAAACAAAAGCGGGTTGCCATTGCTTCTAGAAATACTGCTTCCTGCTCTTCATATTTTGGCAGATTCATAAATTCTAATTGCCTGAAACTTTGAAGCTATTCTATTTTAAGTGCCAAGACGATGGCAAGTAATAAATTACAAAATCCTACATTGTTCTACTTAAATCTACTTTCTCGTAAGATATACTTTGCTCTACTTATTTCGATTTTCAATTAAATAAACTTTGTCTAGCTTGGTATACAGAAGGCAATTATGGAGGAATACAATATGACAAAAGCAAAAATAGTGGTTAAAAATACTCGTCAAAAAAATGAATTGAAAGCGCTTGCTGCTTTATTTATTTTGCAAGTTTTCTTAATTGGTGTTCAAGCAAATTACCGTGTTTACCAAGGATATCCTCCGCTGGATGCTGTGCTTTGGATGCTGACTGAAAGTACTAGCTTGATTATCAAAGTTCGTCGTGCTGGTATTCTTGATGAAGAGAAGAGAAAAAGTAATTAAAACTGTGTAAAACGCCTGGGAATACATCACTCGTTGGTGAACACAGCCCGCCTGGGAATCAATTCCCAGGCTAATAGCTAAAGTCGTCTAAAGACGACTGAAGAAAAGCAAAGAAACCGGGTTTTTCTATCGTCCTTTAAGCAAAATTATTTGCAGATGGAGGAAGGGCGAAGCATTCGGATTGTTCAATTTTGGTGAAGCTACAAAGATTGTCGCCCGAATGCTTCGCCCCTAGAAAAGTTTCGCTCTTATAAACAGTCCTCTTCAGAGGACTTTCGCTATTAGCCTGCGATTTGAATCGCAGGCGGTTGATGCGAC
>CAZJJR010000081.1:13057-21415 GCA_964546365.1 uncultured bacterium
CGATCGCAACTGCGCGATCGCTAGGTTAAGGACAAAGTATTGCTATTATTAATTAATTATCAAAATGCAATAATTAATTATAACCATATCAACCAATCTTACAATCATTAATTCATCCGTGTTTAACTTTATCATATAATAACAATAACTCCCAAAAATATCTCAATTACCTAATAATGACCCGCTTCATCCACGATCAATTCGCCAAAGATTGCCTAGAAGAACTACTAACACCCTACGGACAAGTCAAATCCGATCGAAAAGTCACATCCGAAACAAGAGAAATCGATGTCATATTCATTCCCAATGCTTCCCCAGAAACCCTATCACAAGATTTAGGGTTATTAGGAAAATTGGGAGAAACAACCGCAATCTTTGAACCCTTTCGCAATCCCGTTGACCCCGATGAAACTTGTACTTGCCTTCTGAAAGCGCTAGAAGTCCGAGAAAGCATTCAACGACAAGCAAAGCGCAAAAATGCACCCGATGAACCCATCAGCTTACCTTTCTTATGGATACTCACCCCAACTGCCTCAGCCTCCATCTTAGAAGGATTCTGCGCTATACTAAAGGACAATTGGGGCGCGGGAGTTTATTTTCTTCCCTATTATTTGAGAACAGCCATTGTCGTAATTCATCAATTACCCAAAACCCCAGAAACACTTTGGCTAAGAATATTCGGAAGGAAGAAAGTACAAGAACAAGCAATTGATGAATTGGAGGCACTGCCACCCGACAATGTATGGCGAGACAAAATCTTGGAATTGTTCTATCAATTACGAGAGAACTTAAACCTCAATCAAACTTTAGAATCAGACGATCGGGAGTTAGTTATGAGATTACAACCTTTGCTGCAAGAAAAGCTAGCACAAGTTGAACAAAAAGGCATCGAACAAGGCATCCAACAAGGAGAGCGTTTAATAGTGGAAAATTTATTAAGGTTGAGATTTGGAGAATTAGATGCAGAGTTATCTGCTTTAATTGACTCTATCTTGACTTTTCCACCAGAAGAATTTACTCCCTTGTTGGTGCAATTGTCTCGTGAGGAATTGGTAAACAGATTTAGAAATTAACAAAAAATTGGTGTCTTTACTCCCGAATTTTAAGCCAGAATTGAAACTTTATCGATCGCACAATTAGAAGACTTGGGAGAAGCACTGTTAGATTTCTCTCAACTCACAGATTTAACTACTTGGTTAGAATCTCATCAGGCATAAATAAAATAACAAATAAACTTCGCTTATACAGACTACAGAGATATACAGATCCCCGCTTCTCTAAGAAGTCGGGATCTACTGAAATATAGTGCTTTTAGATACAAAACAACCTCAAATTGCGGATTTTGAGCGACTCAACAAGCTCAAATCACAAAAAACGATCGCGTACCAATTGCCCTCTCTCCCTCCCTAGTCTAGGATTAAGGTTGGTTGGCGCTATCCTTGCAGTGACCGATGGAATATTGGGAATTTCTGATCCAAAAAGAAGGCGATCGCAACTGGCAACACCTACAATCATCTGAGGTGGAACTCCAGGAAGGTCGGTATCGCATCGTTGCTCGTTCTAGTCGCATAGATACAGAAGTAGACCTTCGTATCGTTCATCAGTCCACCGATGAAGACCCACCTAAGCGTCGGATGCAAAAGCGATCGCGTCGCACTAACCTAGAAGGGTTAATGGTGGTGATTCCATTTACCACCCTTAAAGCAGGAATTTGGGAATTTCGCTGTCGTCCCGACTTAATCAGCGACTTAATCGGCGAATCTTGGCAGCATAACCTTCGCTTCCGAATATTACCGAAAACTGAAATTATCAACGATCGAGCAGAGAATGAGGATGATGCAGACCTTTCTTTGGCAGAATTAGGCGAAATTAGCGAATCTTCTCATTCCCATCCTCAATCATCAACTTCCGATCCTCAGTCGCCAAATTCTATCAACCAAAAAGGTTCCGAGATTTCCACCAAAAATGAGGAACTAGAACGATCGAATCCTTGGACGCCTGTTTTCGCATCAAAACCAGGAAATATTTCCTCTCTCCCGCTTTTACTTACCCTCAAACAACAAACTTATACTGCTCGTCAAGGACAATCTTTGACTCTTGTAGGTGAAATAAAACTACCAGAAACATGGGAAAATCCAGGTTCTAATTTTCAACCAGAATTATCTGGCGAACTGCGAATTTACCTGCGCGATCCTCAGAATGGAGAAACTTTAGCCGAACGGCAACAATCTTTACCAACTCAGGTAATTCCTTTTAGTTTTTCTTGTGAAATTCAACTTCCACCCGAAAGCAACACCCGCCTGATTTTAGGAGAAGTTAATTTATATTCTGCTACAGAAACACCAGTTGACTCACCTCTGGTTTTAGCAACCGCATCTTTCACTATTACAGCCGATTTGGATAACTTATTAAGTGCTGTTGCTGATGAATTTGCGGAAAGAGAACTGTTAGATCTGCCATATGGAAAATCGAAAAAAGAGCGAAAACTTGATTTATCAGCGTTAGAACAATTAGAAAATCCTCAAAAAGTTGATTTTAAACCGTTTCAACCATCAACGGGTGCTATTTTACCGCCGTTACTTTATCAACCAGACCCGTTTAAGAAAGCTACTAAACCTCTCGATCTGCCAACTTTTAATAAAAAGTTCCCCGCACCTTTACCTACTACTACAGAAGAGCTAGACGCAACATATCCTGTTGAGGCAGATTTAAGTGACTCGGAAACAGAAATAAAATCCAGTGAAGAAGTGTCTGTTCATGAATCTGTCACTGAACGAGATGCCACTTTAGAAATTTTATCTGAAAAACCAGAACCAATTATCGATGAAGAATTGGAAACTAAATCAGTAGAAAAAACCGATACTTTATCATCTCCTACAGATACTGCTTTTCAATCTCTAAAATTAGAAGATCGTTTTTGGTCGCGATTGAATGCTTTTGCTGCTGATGGAGAATTAGCTGCTGAATTGGATCTTAATGATTTATTTGAATCTACATCAAATACAAAAAATGATGACCCCCAAAATGCTGCCTTACCAGCAGTTAATCCTGCTGGTGCAGATGCGGATTTAGCTGCTTTTGAAATAGTGGTAGATGATGAATCCTTAGAACCTGTAACACCAAAACATACTTTTAGTAAAAAACCAGAATTAGTTAGCAATCAAGAGAGTAAATCGTCAAATCTAACAGTTTCATCGGAGGAAGAACCGATTCCCGCGCCGGAATTAGAACTACCGAAAGGCGAATTAATTGCAGGAGAACCCGTTCGCATCCGGATTAAAATGCCAATGCGACAACCCAGGTTGGGAGTGAAATTTTGGGTAACAGACGTGCAAACGCGATCGCTAATCGAAAGTACCCGCTGGATCGGAGATTTTGTCCCCGATCCTTGGGGGAAACTGGAAGCAACTATTCATATCCCCGTTCCGTTTGGTTGTATGGAAATTCGGTTTGAAGCGATTGGCGTAGAGATTCACACTCAACGGGAAAGTCATAAAACCAGTGTCGATCGCACTATCGTTCCCCCTAATTTGCCAAGTTTTACACAAGAGGAGTTTTAGGGAAGAGATGGAAGGATGGGGGATAAGGAAAATTATTTGATTTTTTACTTCATCCTTCATACTTCAGACTTCATCCTTCATCCTTTCCCAATCGAAAAAATTAAAAAACCGCCTCTATTAGAAGATAGGCGGTTGGTTTGATTAACTACTTTCACAAAACCGAGCCTCACAGGAGAGGCTAAAATAATTCCGGTTTGATTAATTATTACATAGCAGAGCCTAAACCAGCATAGGCACCGTAGAAGAAAAGACCCACCACAGTGAGTACGCCGATTCCAGCGATCGTAGCTACAATCCACAAAGGAATTCTTCCACTTCCAGACATAGGCTTTAACCTCCCACGAACAAAACAAGTAGTATCGAACGAAATTTTGTCAAGCGATCGAAATCTTTTGCCAGTTAGTTAAAGAAATAACTGGAAAACAAGATACCGAGAACGAAAATCAAAAGTAAACCTAAGTAGAGAGAAGTACGGTTTAACTCTACAGGCTGATTATTGGGATTGGGAGCTTTTGAAGGCATTTTTTACTCCTATCTATGAATAAATTGCATTGCTGCGATCGCGCCTAAAAAGAAAACAGTAGGAACAGCCAGCGTATGAACAGCCAGCCATCTTACAGTAAAAATTGGATAAGAAACGGGTTGATTAGGGGTTTGGCTAGTCATAATTTACAACCAATGATTTGTCAAACTACTTAACGGTAAATTGCTGGAGTTGTTGCTTTGCTTCATAGCGATCGCTCAAAATTGGCAACTCTAGGCGATCTTGAGTGTAATACTCATTGGGTCGAGGCGTACCAAAAACATCGTAAGCCAGACCAGTTTGCACGAATAGCCACCCAGCGATAAACAACATTGGGATGGTAATGCTGTGAATCACCCAATAACGAATGCTTGTAACAATATCAGAAAACGGACGCTCTCCAGTTGAACCGGCCATGACATCTCCTCCAACAACAGATCAAAGCTTAATGAATATGATACGAAACATTACAACCTCTCACAAGCAAGCTGAATGGACAAATGGAAAACTTTGTTTGTCATCAGCAAGCAAACTGCAAGGTACAGCCTTTAAGCCGCTTCAACCTTACCTTTATATTTCAGTAAAACGCCTCTTTGACCGATAATGAAACCTTTATCTGGCCCTAAAAACACGATTTTGTACAAATTAGAAGGTACATCTTCTACCTCGCGGTCTTTTTGCCAGGTTTTACCACCATCTAAACTGCACAGCAAATTACCGCTACCACCAGCGATCCAAATTTCTTCAGGGGTGCGATAAGCTAAATCCAATAAACCCCAGCTAGTTGCTAACTCTGGATATTCCGCATCTAACCACTCATCTGGTTTTTCTGGATTAGTAAACTGAATTTGACCGCCACGGGCTAGCATCCAAAGACCGCCATCCTTAGTAAACCCCATATTCTGCACGCGCCGAGAGCTATTGCGATTATGGGGAACCCAAGCATCTAGTCCTGGTTCCCAGGTAGAGTAGAAACTACCATTTGAGGAAACAGCGACGTATTTACCATCAGGAGAACGAGAAATATTGCGAATTACCCCTACTGCTTGTTGCACTAAGGCTTTCCAAGTTTTTCCGTCATCCGTAGTTTGATAAATCGCTCCCACATCAGTAGTCATTTCTGCTGAGTCGGGACCCAATGCCAAAATAGTGTTGGGATTACCGGGAAGCTTTGCACTCAAGGGAATGCGCGACCAAGATTTTCCGCCGTCTTCCGTGTGTAGAAGTAGGAAAGGTTCGCCCACAATCCATCCTTCTTCACCGCTAAAACTTACAGAGTTAAAACGGAATTTTTGGTCGCCCAAATCCAAGTTTCTCGGTTGCCAAGTTTCCCCACCGTCGGTTGTTTCCAGCAGTGTCGAGTTACTACCAACTACCCATCCGTGGGTGGAATCACTGGTGAAAGCAATATCCATCAGGTTGGCATCAGTTGGTAAAGTAAGGACTTGCCAGGGATTTTGGCTGAGGTTGACTACTTTACTACAACCAAAACAAAGCAGGACAATCGCTAGTAAAACTGCTACTCGTCGTAAGGATGTGAAGATCGATCGCATTGCTTCCCAAATATTTGTCAAGCTTTTCATTGTAAACCGTAGAGACTGAGGAAAAATAAGATTCCCAGTCCCAAACCACCAAAAATTAGTAAATTTTTCTGGGTTGGGGTGAGATTATTGACGCCCAAACCATAGCGGAGATTAGATTCAAATCCCGATGGAGTTCCTTTCGGGCCAATGTTTCGGAATGCCGATTTCCGCACTCCACAAACGGGACAGCGCCAACTAATCGGTAACTCATCAAAAGAAGTTCCTGGGGCAATATCGTGCTTGCTGTCTCCCTTGGCAGGTTCGTAAACATAGCCACAGGCACTACACTCGTATCGATCTAGGGTTCCGGCTTCAACAGCTTGATTGCTCATGGCTTAGGCAAAATACCGAGTTACAGGTCAAAGACTGAACTTATTAACGGATGGTAACTGGCAGATCGAGCAACACCTCAAAAGAAAAAACTCTGTTCGATATTGCTTTCCCTTGACTAACCGCTACCTTTCCCAGAAAATCAGTTTTCTTAAAAACTCTGTTACAAATTATGACATAGAGTTTTGCAATTCTCTATCTGGAGATGGGTAGTCAGTAGCCGCTAGTGGGATGGGAGCCTCAAATAGTTGAGGGGGTAAAAAAATAGAAGCTGGCTCGGATAAACAAAAACTAATAAACATCCAAAAAAATCAAAATGATTGGATTTAATCGCTTTAATTCTTACTTTTAATCATATAAACCTTGATTTTGCTATATCCTGGCCTCTAATTGCCAACGGCGAACAATTAGCCCCTTACTTCCACAGATAGCGGGAGAATGTCAAAATGTAAAAGTAAGTAACAAAATGTCCTTTCGCCAAAGCGGTAGCTATAAATCGTGTTTGTTCTTAGTGGCTATGAGTATCTTCTAGGCTTCCTAATCGTTTGCAGCCTAGTACCTGCCCTCGCTCTCACTGCATCTAAGCTACTCCGGCCCAGCCGTCGGGGGCCAGAGCGCCGTACCACTTACGAATCTGGTATGGAACCGATCGGAGGAGCTTGGATTCAGTTCAACATTCGCTACTATATGTTCGCCCTCGTCTTCGTGATCTTTGACGTGGAGACTGTGTTCCTCTATCCGTGGGCGGTCGCCTTCCACCGACTGGGACTTCTAGCCTTTATCGAAGCATTAGTCTTTATTGCAATTCTGGTGGTTGCTCTTGTTTACGCATGGCGCAAAGGAGCCTTGGAATGGTCATGAAATCTCAATCTTCTCTTCAAGAGGGTGAGTTTAAAGATATTATCCTCAATCCCGTCAACCGTTCTTCCGTTACCCAAGACTTATCGGAAAATGTCATCCTGACTACGGTGGATGACTTGTATGACTGGGCACGGCTTTCTAGCTTGTGGCCTTTGCTATTCGGGACGGCTTGCTGCTTTATTGAAGTAGCGGCGATGATCGGTTCTCGGTTTGATTTTGACCGGTTTGGTCTGGTTCCCCGTTCTAGCCCCAGACAAGCGGATTTGATCATCACCGCAGGCACGATTACGATGAAAATGGCTCCGGCGCTGGTTCGTCTTTACGAGCAAATGCCAGAACCGAAGTACGTGATCGCGATGGGCGCTTGTACGATTACCGGGGGAATGTTCAGCGTTGATTCTCCTAGTGCAGTGCGGGGTGTGGATAAACTGATTCCGGTGGATGTGTATTTGCCTGGATGTCCGCCTCGTCCGGAAGCAATTATGGATGCGATCGTCAAATTGCGGAAGAAAATCGGTAATGATTCGATTCAGGATCGGGATAAATTGCGGCAAGTTCACCGCTATTACAGCACTACTCATAAGATGAAAGTGGTGCCGCCGATTTTGACCGGGCAATATTTACAGTCAACTACTCGCCAAGAACCGCCGAAGGAATTGGTGGAAGCGATTGGAACTCCTGTTCCACCTGCACTGATGGCATCTCAAAAGCAGGAGGCATAACGTGGCTGAAGAATCTCAAATCGTACAAGCGGGTAAAGTTTCCCGTTGGTTGACAGAAAATGGTTTTGACAATGAAGCTTTAGAACCAGATCATTTTGGCATCGAAATCCTGAAAGTCGAGCCGGATTTTCTAATTCCGATCGCAACTGCTCTTTATGCTTACGGCTTTAACTACCTGCAATGTCAAGGTGGTTACGATGCGGGGCCGGGTGAGGATTTGGTTAGCTTTTACCATTTAATTAAGGTAAGCGATAATGCCGATCGCCCGGAAGAAGTACGGCTCAAGGTATTTCTACCCAGAGAAAACCCGGTAGTGCCTTCCGTTTACTGGATTTGGAAAACCGCCGACTGGCAAGAACGGGAAGCCTATGATATGTACGGCATCGTTTATGAAGGTCACCCAAATTTGAAGCGGATCTTGATGCCGGAAGATTGGGTTGGTTGGCCTCTCCGGAAAGATTATATCTCGCCTGATTTTTACGAGTTACAGGATGCTTATTAAAGTTTCCTCTAGACTCTTAGTAACCCCCTTTAGGGGGTTTTTTATTTTAGTATTAGAAAAATTAAAATTAACCGCAGATGTAGGCGATCGCCTTGCCGTAGGCTAGGCAGATAAAATCTCTAGAAAGGTTGTTACATAACCGATGCTATCGAGCAAGATATGATATCTCGAATCAAAAAAAGCTTTTGTTTTTTTACTTTTTATCACAATGGAGCAAGAAGACTCCCGTTATAACGCTAGTTTAACGGGAGATGAATTGCGACCAACTTGCATTAAT
>CAZJJR010000082.1:0-21360 GCA_964546365.1 uncultured bacterium
CCTTTGAGTTTTCATACAACTTCTCCTCCGCTTTCGCTTGCATGGCACTTCGCCATGGGTTTTCTCTTTTGTACTAAGTAAGAGCAAATGCGGTGCCAATTCAACTTCCCATTGGAGCAGAAAACGACTTCAAAGGGATTATCGATTTGGTGCAGATGCGTGCCTTGATGTACAGGGACGATCTCGGTCAGCAAGTGGATGAAACTGAAATTCCAGCAGAGCTTAAAGAGCAAGCTGAAGAGTTTCGTACTAAGCTGATCGAAGCAGTAGCCGAAACAGATGATGCCTTGACCGAGAAATACCTGGAAGGGGAAGAACTGACGTTAGAGGAAATCAAAACTGCTCTACGCAAAGGCACGATCGCAGGCACGATCGTACCGATGCTGTGTGGTTCTGCCTTCAAAAATAAAGGCGTTCAGCTACTTTTGGATGCGGTAGTTGATTATCTACCCGCACCAATAGATATTCCTCCCATCAAAGGACAACTGCCAAATGGGAACGAAGTATTGCGGCACGCCTCAGATGATGAGCCACTGTCAGCTTTGGCCTTCAAAATTATGGCAGATCCCTATGGTCGCCTTACCTTTATTCGCGTCTACTCGGGTGTTCTGAAAAAAGGAAGCTACGTTTTTAATGCCAGTAAGGGTAAAAAAGAACGGGTTTCTCGCTTGATCGTACTTAGAGCAGACGATCGCATCGAAGTAGATGAAATGCGAGCAGGCGATTTAGGGGCAATCTTGGGCTTGAAAGATACCTTTACTGGGGATACTCTCTGTGAGGAAAACGCACCAGTAATTCTGGAATCCTTGTTCATCCCAGAACCAGTGATATCCGTAGCAGTGGAACCAAAAACCAAGCAGGATATGGAGAAACTCTCCAAAGCTCTGCAAGCTCTGTCGGAAGAAGACCCCACTTTCAGGGTATTTGTCGATCCGGAAACTAACCAAACAGTTATTTCTGGTATGGGTGAGTTGCACCTGGAAATTCTGGTTGACCGGATGCTGCGGGAATACAAGGTAGAAGCAAACGTCGGTGCGCCGCAAGTTGCTTATCGAGAAACAATTCGCAAACCAGTCAAGGCTGAAGGTAAGTTCATCCGTCAGAGTGGTGGTAAAGGTCAGTACGGTCACGTAGTGATCGAAGTGACACCGGGAGATCCAGGTACTGGCTTTGAATTTGTTTCTAAGATCGTGGGCGGTACTGTACCTAAAGAGTACATCAGCCCTGTTGAGCAAGGAATCAAAGAAAGCTGCGAATCTGGTATTTTGGCAGGTTATCCAGTGATCGACCTGAAAGCTACGTTGGTAGACGGGTCTTATCACGAAGTAGACTCCTCTGAAATGGCCTTTAAAATCGCTGGCTCAATGGCAATCAAAGAGGCAGTGATGAAGGCTTCACCAGTTCTGTTGGAGCCTATGATGAAAGTTGAGGTGGAAGTTCCCGAAAACTTCTTGGGAGATGTCATGGGAGACCTCAACTCTCGTCGCGGTCAAATTGAAGGAATGGGCTCCGAACAAGGGATTGCCAAAGTAACCGCTAAGGTACCTCTGGCAGCAATGTTTGGCTACGCTACGGATATCCGGTCTAAAACCCAAGGTAGGGGCATTTTCTCAATGGAATTTAGCCACTACGAAGAAGTGCCTCGCAACGTGGCTGAAACTATCATCGCCAAGAGTAAAGGGAACGCATAACTAAGAAAAGGAACATCTGATTCATGGCACGCGCAAAGTTTGAACGTAATAAACCCCACGTAAACATCGGTACGATCGGTCACGTTGACCACGGCAAAACCACTCTGACGGCAGCAATTACGATGACCCTGGCAGCGATGGGTCAAGCGAAAGCTCGTAAATATGATGATATTGATGCTGCTCCTGAAGAAAAAGCACGGGGCATCACGATTAATACAGCCCACGTTGAGTACGAGACTGCTAATCGTCACTACGCTCACGTAGATTGTCCCGGTCACGCAGACTACGTGAAAAACATGATCACTGGTGCTGCTCAAATGGATGGAGCCATTTTAGTAGTGTCCGCTGCTGATGGCCCAATGCCTCAAACTCGCGAGCATATCCTGCTAGCACGGCAGGTAGGCGTACCTAACCTGGTTGTCTTTTTGAACAAGAAAGACATGGTGGACGATGATGAATTGTTAGAGCTAGTAGAACTAGAAGTTCGCGAACTTCTCAGTTCTTATGATTTCCCAGGTGATGATATTCCTATCGTGGCAGGGTCGGCTTTGCAAGCATTGGAACACATGGTTGCTAATCCGAAAACTCAGAAGGGTGAAAATGAGTGGGTAGATTGTATCTACAAACTCATGGATGCAGTTGACGCTTACGTTCCTACTCCAGAACGGGAAGTTGACAAACCTTTCTTGATGGCAGTAGAAGACGTATTCTCGATCACTGGTCGGGGTACAGTAGCTACTGGCCGGATCGAGCGCGGTAAGGTAAAAGTCGGCGAAACCGTAGAGCTAGTGGGAATTAAAAATACTCGCAGCACCACGGTAACTGGTGTGGAAATGTTCCAGAAGACTCTGGATGAAGGAATGGCAGGCGATAACGTTGGCTTGCTCCTGCGGGGTATGCAAAAAGCTGATATCGAACGCGGTATGGTGCTGGCTAAACCCGGTTCGATTACCCCTCACACCGAGTTTGAGTCGGAAGTATACGTTCTGACAGAAAAAGAAGGCGGTCGTAAAACGCCTTTCTTCCCTGGCTATCGTCCTCAGTTCTACGTGCGGACAACCGATGTAACGGGAACCATTAAGGCTTTCACTGCTGATGATGGTAGTGCGGCTGAAATGATCATGCCGGGAGACCGGGTGAAAATGACCGTTGAACTGATTAACGCGATCGCGATCGAACAAGGAATGCGCTTCGCTATTCGTGAAGGTGGTCGCACCATCGGTGCAGGCGTTGTTTCCAAGATCATCAAGTAACACCGTATCCATCGAATAATTAAGGAGCAGAAAGGAAACTCCTATCTGCTCCTTTACTATCCCGATTACTCAAAAAACTAATCAGGCACTCAAGTTTAGTGTCTATACCAAACAAACTACTCAGAACCTAGAAAATTTAAAATGGCAACTCTTCAGCAACAAAAAATTCGGATTCGCCTCAAAGCTTTCGATCGTCGTTTGCTCGACACTTCTTGCGAAAAAATTGTCGATACAGCTAATCGCACGCAAGCTACCGCTATTGGCCCAATTCCTTTGCCAACTCGACGGAAAATTTATTGCGTTCTTCGTTCTCCTCACGTAGATAAAGATTCGCGGGAGCACTTTGAAACCAGAACTCATCGCCGTATTATCGATATTTATCAACCTTCCTCTAAAACAATTGATGCTCTGATGAAGTTGGATTTACCAGCAGGTGTAGATATTGAAGTAAAACTCTAGATTCAGTTCATCAATCTCTTTTTTAATTTATAAGCCTTTTAGGGTTAGTTATAAAAGGCTTATTTATTAACCTCTTATTGATGATTTTTGATTGAGATAGGTTAAAGTAGTTAAAGAAGCGCCGTTATACTCAATACTATGGCACCCTCCTCGATTGCTGTGCGAGAGCTTGCTCTTTTCCCGCTACCAGAAGTAGTGTTATTTCCCGGTAGACCCCTGCCACTGCATATCTTTGAGTTTCGCTACCGAATCATGATGAACACGATTCTCGAGAGCGATCGCCGCTTTGGGGTGCTACTGATGGAACCGTCTGGAAAACCCGCTTCTGTGGGATGTTGTGCTGAAATAATCCGACATCAGCGTTTACCAGACGATCGGATGAAAATACTTACTGTCGGCCAACAACGTTTTCGCGTGTTAGAGTACGTGCGAGAGAAGCCTTATCGAGTTGGCTTGGTAGAATGGATCGAAGATCGGCCACCTGAAAAAGAATTGTATTCTTTGGCAACAGAGGTAGAACAACTCTTGCAAGATGTTGTACGCCTTTCTGCCAAGTTGACCGACCAAAATATCGAATTACCTGATGATATTCCCAGTTTGCCTAGAGAGTTGTCGTATTGGGTTGCTAGTAACCTCTACGGTGTACCAGCCGAACAGCAGGCGCTATTAGAAATGCAGGACACGGTAGCTAGATTGGAAAGAGAAGCAGAGATTCTCACTTCTACCCGCAATCACCTAGCGGCTCGGACTGTTCTTAAAGATACGTTCAAAAACTAAATATAATATAAGATTACTAATACTGGGTTTCTTTGAGCGAGGATTGCAAATGCGATCGCAATTTTTTAAGAAACCCGGTATTTTATTTTGCTTAAATTTATTAAACTGTAAGTTTCCGCATTCAAGAAAAAGCTATCTTTCTTTCACAAGTAACGTATTGGCAGAGAAACCAAGTTTCTTGAATCACCTCAATTACTGAAAAAGTGCAGGATTAATCCTTTACCGAGTGGGCTGATTCGATCGATACAAACCATGCCAGTTAATTACAGCTAACCACGCAACTGATAGTAATCCTGCCAGACTAAGAGTTAAACCACTATATGGTACTAATAATCCTAAAACTGGCAGAATTGCTCCCGTAATAGTACAAATTAATGCTGCCAGAGATGCACGTAGGTTGTTGCCTAGTCCCCAGGCTAAAGCTAGCAAAAACAAAGAAATTGCCATCCAAGCTAGTTGAGGGTCAATAATGCGACTAGTGTAGGTTAGAGATAAGATACAGGCAAAAAATACACCTGCTGCGATCGCTACATTTTGCCAACTCATTGGTAACGACAAATACAGCAATAATAACCACCAAATAAATAAAGCGGGAGCTAATGTAAGTAAACGGGGCAAAATTCCTAAATTCTGCACTTTGCTAGTTGCTGTAAACACTCCGAATGGATTAAGAACCGATACATTATCCTCAAATATCCAGGTATAACGAGTACCTTGTCCTTCAACCTTACTTTCAGTTGGTACAATCCCACTAGCAAAATCAGCACCAGGAAAATTTGCCAACACATTCAGCCGGAAATTAGAGAGTAATTGCCCGTTAGCGTTATAAACCCAGCGTGGCGCACCTAGAGCTTGATAGGTTATTTTAAAACGAGTTTCTTGCCCTGGCAAAAGTCGAAATGGAAAGCTATATTCGCCTGGATTAGTAGGGTTTAACCTGTTACCGTTCTGCTCTACCTTAAAATTTTGTAGCAGTGAATAACCGTTAGGTGGAGATATCTCAAAAAAGAAATTCTGTGTTGCTGCTAATTGGTTTACAACTAAGTAATCAGCTGCAAAATCTACTCGATAAATTGCGCGACCATTTTTTTGCGGATCGGGAGTTTGGTCGATTTTTACTTGAATTTGCGAACCGGAAACTCTTAAAAAACGGTTGATAGTTCGCGTTTCCTGTACCCTGACGATCCGATTACCAACTTGAGTATTGTAAGAATAAGGTTCTTCAACTACATAGCGAATTTGGGGTGCAGACTGTTCTAGCCTTTCACCGGCAACACTTTCAGCTACTTGGGTTACTCTTGTTTGTTCCCAAAAATGATAACGAGTAGCTAAAGTTGAACAAATAAAGAACCCTGTTACTACTAGAAAGAAAACTAATACTCCATGCAAGAGAAATCGGAGCAAAACCGAGTAACTTTCTAGCCATTGTCTGATTAAAATCGCTGGTTCTGCTTCATCATGGCGGCGAGAAAAGTTCAGTAAAGCAAGAGCAATTCCTAAAAAACCGACAATAGCTCCAAAAATGAATAATATACGTAGTGATTTCGTGCCAAGCTGGATTAGCTGAGTTGGCTGTGTAAGATCGGGTAAGCCGGGAATCCCTTGAGCAACTTCAAACATAAAAATTTTGGTAATTCAACAAAGATGATTTTTCTCTTAATAAATAGCAAGGTTACTGAGATTAATCAGGTGTTTATGCTGGATAATAAATAGTTTCAATGATTTAGTTTAATGAAAATCTATCTTCTTCACAAGAAAATATCATCATTTCGTGATGGAAGAACCAGAATTAATGAAATCTTTTTTAATTAGCAGATGCTTCTACTTCTATTGGCAACACCGTGTAACTACCAAAAATTTTTAAAGTTTCTGTATGAGTGCTTAATTCATTTAAACCAGCTTTTACAAATTGTTGATTGGCATCAGCTTCTAGGTCGATAAAAAATAGATATTCGCCCAGAGATCGCTTAGTGGGGCGCGATTCGATGCGGCTCAAATTAATATTTCGTTTGGCAAATATATCTAATGGTTTGGCTAGTGCGCCCGGTACATTAGCTGGAACGCTAAAAGCTAATGAAGTGTGAGTACCTCCTGGTGAAGGCTGTAAACTCAATACCCAGAAACGAGTATAGTTACCCAGGTAATCATTAATCGGACAAGCCAGTATTGGTAAATTGTATAGTTCGGCGGCTCTTTGAGAGGCGATCGCAGCTGCTGTCCGGTCCCATTCGAGATCTTTAAGCGCCTCGGTAGTGGAATTCATCGGTACTAACTGCACCGATGGTAAAAATTTGTCCAACCATCCCTGACACTGCGCCAAAGCTTGTGGATGAGAATAAACTGTTCTAATTTCTTCTAAATTAGCTGCATATGATAGTAAAGCATGACAAATTGGCATAACCAAAGCTTGTTGGATTTGCAGCTTATCCAGTCGCCACAAACTATCCAGCGTCATCGTCACGCTACCTTCTAAAGAATTTTCCACTGGTACAACAGCCAAATTAACTAATCCTTGGGCTGTTGCTTCCAGTGTTTGGGCAATGCTGGGATAAGGACACAAAAGCGATTCCGTTCCTTTTTCCCGGGCTAGCCAATTGGCATAAGCTAAGGCAGCTGCTTCTGCGTAAGTACCAGTTGGTCCCAAATGGGCAATCGATAAGCTCATAAAATTAACACTCAGTTTGTTAATAGTTTCCCGTAGCAGGGTAAACCTTTGCTAGATAGATATTCCGGATAATTGGTATTTCTTTATGAAGATTTACGATCGCATAAATAACGATTTTGTTCCGAACTCTATAACTTAGGGCTGAATAGCTCTATTATTATTAAAACTTTCCCCCAAAGTTTTAAGAACTGTAAAGTAAAATTAATTAAGAATCGTATAGTACAACGTTTTTTTTCCTCCCATGCACACCCGATTCGACGCCTCTCAATCAGTTCAAATTGCTGTTCCAGAACAGCCCATACCAATTAAACATTATTTACGCCAGCCTCAACGTCTGGTACAAGCTCTTGTAGACCCATCTCGGATAGAGCAGCTAAGTGAAGAACTGTTCCGCCTGAAAATGCGCCCTCTGAACTTCATGATGCTTACTCTTCAGCCTACCGTTGATATGCGAGTATGGTCGGAAAGCGATGGTACTGTTCATTTAGAATCAGTTGGCTGTCAAATTCGGGGCATCGAATACGTCAACCAGCGCTTTGCTCTCAACTTAAAGGGACGGCTTTTTCCATGTCAGATTAACGGAGTGACTCACCTGAAAGGAAAAGCAGACTTACAAGTTCAGGTTGAGCTACCGCCTCCTTTTTGGTTGACCCCTAAACCAATGCTGGAAGCCACGGGTAATGGGTTGCTCAAAAGTGTTTTGTTAACAATTAAACATCGTTTGATGCACCAATTACTGTTGGACTATTGTAAATGGGCGACAGTGACGAACGAGAATACTACTTCTGCACAAGCACCTGCGATCGTCACCAATGGTTAATCAATTTTTCTCATCCCGATTCGCTTTCTTCTGTGGTCAATAATCTTTCCCCTGCTTACTCAAGCTCCTCTGCCATAAATAGTAAACAGCGCTTAGGTGAACTGGAAGCAGATCGCCGATCGCCAATAGTTTAATCAAAATAACCGCGAGATTAGCGATCGTTTCAATAAAGAAAGATTTTTCCTCGCCCTTTCCTTAGTCCCTATTCCCTTTCTGGCAGGGACGAAAAGAAAGGCGATGCCAACGGGTGGGGCCATAATTTTCCAATGCCAAAATATGTTTAGCAGTGCCATAACCTTTATTAGCTTCTAAACCGTATTCCGGATATTTGGCAGCTAAACGAATAATTAATTCATCCCGCCATACTTTCGCCAATATACTTGCTGCTGCGATCGCCACTAATTTTTCATCGCCTTTGACGATGGATTGTTGCGGGACTGGCAAATCTGGAATCGGCCATTTTCCATCTACCAAGCAAAGAGTTGGCTGCATCTTTAACTTGAAGACAGCTTTTTTCATTGCCAACAAAGAAGCTTGAAAAATATTCATCCGATCGATTTCGCGAGGCGATACCCAACCAATTTGGTAATCTAGGGCAACTGCCTTGATTTGTTCGGCAAATCTTTTGCGCCCGATGCTAGTTAATTTCTTACTATCTTTCACTCCCGCCGCCGCCAATTCAGTAGTGACAGCATTTGGTAAAATTACGGCGGCTGCCACTACTGGGCCAAACAAACAGCCCCTTCCTACTTCATCTATTCCCGCAATCAGTTCTTGAGAAGGAGAAATAGTTAAAGAGAAAGAAGCATGAAGGGGGGTATGAGGGGAAGAAGATAAGGGAAGAATTGGCGATCGCTCATTTTCTACCCTTACTGACTGATTAATTGTTTCGATTTCTTCCATTACCTCATTCCCATCTTCATTCGGTCATTTTATTGATTGCCATCGGATTCGACTGCGGAAGAACGGCGACGGCGACGGCGACGCATACTCAGATCGCCATTTTCCGTTTCGGTTGCTGTCTCTGGGACGCGATCGGCTTCCAAACTGATATCGCCTGTATAGATGTCTTGGTCTTCGCTATCCCGATCCGAGTCATCATCGTCACCAGAATAATTGGGAACCCTTCGCTCCTCTTCTATCTCTGTCGGAATCCGATTAATTGCCTCTGCATTAGGTTGGGATGTTTCTAACAGAGCATCTTCATCTGCCTGTCCGGGCAATTTAACGATCACGGTCGAGCTTTTTGGATTTTTCACCTGGCGATTTAAGCGCACCAAGGGGGATACCCCCATGAACGCATAAACCTGCTGTTCTTCTGGGGACATTTCCACAGAAATAATTTCTGGGGGTGTAGTTTCTGGCTTAATCGGTCGGTTAGTGCGATCGGGATCGAGACGCAGCCCTTTGGCAGTACGTTCGGAATAGGGTCTAGCAGATGTAGGCATTTCTGGTTCGTTGAGCCATTTGCCCGACTCTCCAATCCCACCTGGAGATGAAGAAGGAGAGATAAAACCACTGCTCGGTCTTGCCGGTTCTTCGTCTCCTAAACCAATTCGGCGGCGGCGGCGACGGCGAGCATTCGCACCTAAACCCCGTTCTTGATAGTTGGGATGATTGAGCAAGTCGAGGTCTGGCAAGTCGCCCTCAGGAGCCAAATCATCTCCGTAGGCTTCTGTATCCCAGTAGTTGTCTCGTACTGGTACTTCCCGTGCTGGAGGTTCGCTCTTGGGAGTTGGGGAGGGTAATACGGGACGGCTAGTTTCTGTAGGGAGGGTGACTCGGTAAGAAGTTCCTGGATATTCCGGTGCTTCTTCTACGCCAGGGAAAGAGTTGCGTGCCACGGTAGTCTGAACGGTTTCTCTGGGTGGAATTACTACCGACTCTCGTTCGCGGGTACCGCTCTCACCAGGTAGATGAACTACATGACCCAAGCCTCCACAGGTGGGGCAAAGGCGACCGAATAACTCGTAAATGTTTTGGCCTTGGCGTTTGCGAGTTAGTTCGACCAAGCCTAGTTCGGACAATTGGGCGATTTGGGGCCTAGCTTTATCGGCTTTGAGAGCTTTATTGAAATGCTCTAATACCTGTAGCTGGTCTCGCCGGGAGTCCATATCGATAAAATCAACGATAATTACACCCGCCAGGTTCCGCAAACGTAGCTGACGAGCAATTTCCGTGGCAGCTTCGCAGTTCGTCCACAAAACGGTTTCTCGCGCTGTGGCAGAACGGGTAAAAGATCCGGAGTTAACGTCAATTACCGTTAGTGCTTCTGTGGGTTCGATAATGATGTAACCGCCAGAAGGCAAATCTACTCTCGGTTTGAGGGCTTCTCGAATGGCGGCATTGACTCGGAAGTAATCCAAAATAGATAAGCGATCACGATGATGGTCGATCAATACACCTTGTGGTGCTTTCCCCGCACTCCAGTTCATCAAGTGTTGCTTGACTCGCTTGACGCCGGTGTGGGAATCTACCACAATGCGATTGACATCCTCGCTGTACATATCTCGTAGCACTCGCTGCACGAAATCATCATCCCGATTCAACAGCGCAGGTGCTCTAGTGGCAACTGCTTCTTGTTGAATGGCTTCCCACTGTTTTTGCAGCGCTTCTAAATCTTCAATAATTGCTTCTTCTGGGCGGTTTTCTGCTTCAGTTCGGACTAATAAACCCATTCCAGCTGGTTTGAGCAGAATGGCTAATGCTCTTAATCGGTTGCGTTCGTTTTCGCTTTTGATCCGTCGGGATAAGTTAACGCCGCGACCGAAGGGCATTAATACCAGGTAGCGTCCTGGTAAGGTAATGTTGCCTGTCAGCCTGGGCCCTTTATTCCCCGTTGGCTCTTTCATTACCTGCACCAGTACTTTTTGCTGAGGCGTCAATAATTCAGTAATTGCCCCAGAGGTACGTTTTAAACGGAGTGGCCCTAAGTCTGATACGTGAATAAATCCGTTACGTTCCGGATCGCCAATATTTACAAAAGCTGCATCTATACCGGGAAGTACGTTTTCGACAGTACCAAGGTATATGTCACCAACTTGATGGTTGCCAGTGGCAACAATGAGTTCTTGAATTTGATCTTCGGAAAAAACAGCAGCGATGCGATGCTGCTCGGCGATAATAATTTGCTTTGGCATTCAAATTCCTCAAAAATAAGCACGCTTTCTTCAGGGGATTTATCCGCACTAAGGCACGAACAATCTCCAAAAGTGCTTCTCGGTTTTGTCTGAAATAGTAATAAGGTTCAACAGAAGAGAATCAAATATTTGCTACTCCCCAGAAAATGCCTGGAGAACCACAAATTAACCAACATTCACGCCAGATTTTCACCAAATTTTCTATCGTCCGCAGTCTACAAGCTGATGCTAAAGTTTTAATTTCGGACTTCGATAGGGTTAGCTTTGCCCTGGCCCTGGAGAATTCACGCTTTGTCATAAAGGGTTTCCCAATTATGCTTGCGGCAAATTAAACAAGTTATTAGAAAAACACGCTTTTACAGAAGTCCTCCGGTCAATATTAGCGGCTTGAGTTTTAAGGACAAAATTCGATCGAGGTGTCCCAAATATTTTTAAAGATTGGCGAAGCTTGAGCTTTGGACATATATTTGGACTCTTGCGTTCAAGTGTTGGAGCTTTACCGATCGGTCGATTAGACAGGAGAAATTTCGCTTTTGACGAACAGCAAATCTCAAAGTCTCGTGTAATTCAAGCTGTACTGTAGGTAAGCGGTTCAACGGAACGTTGGCAACGCTAGTAAATATTTTTTTAAACCCAGCCCTACTAATATGCGGGTACTAACAGTGGCACCCCTGAATTGGTTCACAAGCTACAACAGATTCCTGTGAAGTACCCCTATTAAGCTTTGCGATAGTTGGGACTACCAACTAAAACAAAGACTGAGGACGGTTTGATTCGTCTATGGCTGATGCCGTGCTTCTCATCGGTCGTTTCCCGTGCGATCCGCTGTTGCCTGGGGACATCCTACTCAGGATTGTTCGGAACTTATATCCGAATTATGGCCTTATACAGCGTCCACAGGCAGCAGTCTGCTTTTATCGCAGACGGTAAATTTCCGGCGGCAGGCTTCCCTCTAGATTGACGGTGATAGCACACCAGCTAGGTAAGTCCGTTCCCCGATCTTCGGTCGAGTACATACTTAAATTTGCCTGTCAGTAAACTCTGCTATATACCTTTTTTAGCATCGTGAAAGTAAATTTAACTATCACGATCGCGATCGGTATTGGTAGCAATTTTCTAATCAAATAGTGACAGTAGTTGCTCTATTCAAATTTCACGCTTCCATCACTTTAAGTGGTTGCCGTGATAGTGAGATGAGAAACTAAAGTCAAATTGAGTGATTGATAGGAATACTTTCCAGGTTGACCTTAGCTTGCTTCCCCCTAGCAATAGCGTTAAGGTTCGGAGTTAGTTTTCCTCAATACTCAACTATAGCCAAATGTTGTTTGTCGAGTTAATCACTCGCAAGTTGCTTACATTAACCGCCGCTGGCGGATCTTTGATTAACTCTCTCATCGGATCTTATCACACTAGTTAATTTTTGAGCATGATTTGACTGAAATAAGAAGTTATGAAGTGATGTACTACAACTATTAGGAAAGCACAAGCAGGAGTCCCGAATAACCTTATGATATACCTAGCATGGTATGGGCAGATCGGGGGGCAACTCTTGTATGGGAATCAAACCGTTCGGTACGATTGGTTGTAGTTGGAAGCTGCTGAATGCTGCAAAGAAAAAATAGATAATTCCTTGCTAGCTTAGGATCAGTTTTAGGCGATGAACTTTTAACAAGTTGATTCTACAACCTGCCATTTGTTCCAACATATAAATCACTTGTTCGGGCCGCAGCAAGTTCCCATCATTGTGACAACTGCCCACATAGTATAGGATTTGGGACTGTTCTGAGTGGTAAGAATCCGGGTCGAGAAGCCGTAACTCGAACAGGCGATCGCGCAGGTTTACCAAATGGGTTTTACCTGATTTGGTGGTATGTTCTACCGTGATGCGATCGGCATTTTTGACAGCGTTTATCCAATTTTCCCATTGTTCGACGGCAGCATCAACAGATGACTCGACAGTCAAAAAATATGCTGCTTTTTCCAAAGATTGAGTAGCGGAAGGGGCTTTTAAGTCTACTTCTTCAACTCGGTAGACTGGAATGTTTGAGGGTAGTTGCTGGACTAACTTTGGTAGGAAGGTTGCCGCATCCATAGGCTCTGTCAATTCAAAGTCTACGATTTCTCCCTCGCTGGTGGCTCCTAGTGGTAGTGCGTTGGCAATGGAAATTTTGGGACTTGCATGGAAACCGTTGGTAAAAGCAACGGGTAGTGATGCGCGTCGCACGGCGCGATCGAATAAACGAGCTAAATCTAAATGGCTCATTAAAGCCATATCGCCCAGTTTGCCAAACCAAACCCGTAACCTTGCCTTCGCAACGTAATTAGGCGTAAAATGCCCAACAAATTCGGGAATTGGTAAAGGTGGAACAACTATATTATGACCGAAATCGGTTCCGCAAACACCACAATGGGAACAGCCATCGAAAGAACAATCGGGAACTGTGGCTGCTGCTAAAGCTTTTTGTAAGTCCGCTTTGAGCCAGCTTTTATCTATTCCGGTATCGATACGATCCCAAGGTAGGGGTCGATCTAATAGGGTATCGGAGATGGTTTCTTCGCCAGCCATTTGTCCCCAATCACCATTCCCCAATACGGTTTCGCCATTTTCTACTAAGCGATATTTCCAGGTTAAACCAGCTTCGGCGATCGCATTTCCCCAAGCGGCATGAGCTCGCTCTACGCTATCAAACCAGGAGTCCATACCGGCTCCTAGTTGCCAAGCGCGATAAAGTACGGACGCTAATCTGCGATCACCCCTCCCGATAAAATCTTCCATTGCCGAGATTCGCACGTCGGTAAAGTTTGCCTTTACCCCTTTCATCCATCGAAACTCTTCTCTTAACAGCGCTTGTTTTCGTTCAAACTCAGCGGTAGAAACGGAATGCCACTGGAAAGGAGTATGCGGTTTGGGAGTAAAGTTAGAAATCGTTAAATTAAACTCGACTGGCTTTCTACCTTTTTCTCTACATTCTTGTCTCAGCCAACGGACGGTTTCGGCAATACCCAACACATCGACATCGGTTTCCCCTGGCAAACCGATCATGAAATAGAGTTTAACTTTATTCCAACCTTGCTCGTAGGCAGTTTTGACTCCTCTAAGCAATTCTTCGTTAGTCAAACCCTTGTTAATAATGTCGCGCATCCGCTGAGTGCCGGCTTCTGGGGCAAAAGTAATCCCGCTTTGGCGCGTACCGCCGATGATATTGGCGATATTTTCATCAAATCTATCTACCCGCTGACTTGGTAGGGACAGGGAGATATTTTCGTCTTTCAAGCGATTTTTAATTTCCACTCCCACGGCGGGTAGGGCGAGATAATCGGAACAACTGAGGGACAATAAGGAAAACTCATTGTAGCCAGTTTCCCGCATTCCCTCTTCAATTGCTTCGATCACTTGTTCTGGTGCGACATCTCGCGCCGGACGAGTCAGCATTCCCGGTTGACAAAAGCGACAACCGCGAGTACAACCACGTCTGATTTCAATTGTCAGGCGATCGTGTACCGTTTGCACGTAAGGAACCAATCCAATTGAGTAGGCAGGGATGGGAGCGGCTACTCGTCGTAAAATGCGAGTTGGTACGTCGGGACGATTGGGATGGACTGACCCATCTTCTGCCATATCGTAAAATTGAGGCACGTAAACGCCGGGGATTTGTGCCAATTCGAGCAATAAATTTTCTCGACTCAATCCGGAGGTTTTGCCTTCTTCTAAAACTAAGCCGATTTCCGGGAGTAGTTCTTCTCCATCTCCCAAGGCAAAAAAGTCAAAAAAGTCGGCGTATGGTTCGGGGTTAGAGGTTGCCGTTTGTCCTCCAGCAAAAATGAGAGGAATTTTGCCGCCTGCTTGTTCCCTTTCTTTCCAGGTAAGGGGAATCCCTGCTAAATCCAACATTTCCAAAATGTTGGTAGCGCCTAATTCATAGCTGAGGCTAAATCCTAAAATATCAAAATCCGTCAAGGGCCGCCTGGACTCGACGGCAAATAGGGGTGTGTTAGTAGTTCTTAATTTGGTTGCTAAATCTGGAGCCGGTAAGTAAGCGCGATCGCACAACTGGCGGGGCTGGGTGTTCAAAATATTGTAGAGAATAATATGTCCCAAGTTGGATGCCCCAACTTCGTAGACTTCGGGATAAGTTAACACCCAACGGACAGTTGCGGCATCCCACGATTTATGTACTGCTCCTAACTCGTTACCTAGATAACGGGCTGGCTTGAGAATCTCGGATGTTAGTAATTCTTCTATTGCTACTGCCACAACAACACTCTCGTAGATTTCTAAGACAAGGCATCTGTAGTGTGTCTGTCCTATCAATTAATCATACTTGTTCTGACTCGTGAGAGTGCTTTCTTTTGGCGGACAAGAATAAAAATTGCTCTGGTTTCTAAGGTGGTTGGCAGTTAAGCGCTTTCAGCTTGATTTCGTAAAAATTAGTGTAGAGAGAACAAACGGCTTTTTCTCATGCCAAAACACTGCTTGAGCCCAAAATAAGGACGCTGAGCAGGTTAGGCAAGCTCGGATTTATAGCAAAACCTTGTTTGTTTCAAAATGATTTTTTAGGATGGAGGCCGGGTTATGCGATCGCTAAGTGGTTAGAAGCCTCAGCCAGTGATTTTTCAAAAGCTGCTCGATTTTCAAAGATCTCGAATACTCTATCTAATTGAGTTAGTTCAAAAATAATCCGGATGGAAGCAGATATACCGCAAAGGCTAAATCTCTGATTGCGACCTTGACTCAAAGTGAGAGCGGAAACTAGTACCATCAGGCCAGCACTATCTAAAGATTCTACTTCTTCCATATCAACTAATACAGTAGCTGTTGGCTCGGCTGTAATCGCTGCTGCCAACTCACGGCCAAATTCCGAGGCGTTAGCTGCATTTAAATGGCCATTTGGTCTGATAATTGTCGTTGGGGAAGTCGTAAATCTGGTCTGCATAATTCCATCTCCCTTAATAATCTGTAAAGAATTGCTCTTGATGCTTTCGACTTTATCCTTTGAGTCGTGGGATTGCCTACTATTTTTCAGGGTTTTTACGGAATCTTCATTTTCCTATGCCACTTATTTAAAGTTTTGAGAAAGAAGAAGGGTTAATAAAGTATGTAAATATACGGAAATGAACTGCCTGAGCTTTGGTCTGTAGAAGGATAGACCGTAATTAGACTTAGGCAGTTATTCTACTCTAGAAAAGCCGAACTAGCTAGCTCAGCAAAAAGAACTTTCCTGAGGATGTTTTGTGCGATCGCATACCCCTTAGGATATAAATCACTAATATTGAAACAGTGATAGTCCTTGTTCAGCTGCTATACTGCCTTGGTTCTGTCTACACCGAACAAGACAGATTTCCGGAAATGCCAAAAAACTTGCGATTACTAACTAAGGAAAAAAGCCAGCAGTTAGGGGCTAAATTTTGCTAAGTTAATGAAGAAATACGAAAAAATACGGATACACCCTGCCAAACGAGGTTTTCGTCGGCTTTACTCTCCAGTTTTGTAGCTATTTTAAAGTGAATCATAATTTCTAGTTAGGGTGCTGTGAGTGAGATCACTGAAAATTAAGGCTTGAGATCACTCACAGCAATCTGCCTTGAGCAGAAAATTAGAAACTATAAGGAGTTCTGCCCACAACCGTGGAAGCTAAAAACGAGATTCGCCATCTAGTAGAAAAAGCTCTCTTTATTCGGCAACTGACTCCGGATATCGAGGACGAGATCAATTACGAATTGACCCGACTGGGTTACATCTCAGACGTTGATTACGAAGCCCTAGAATTATTAATGGATGAGATGGATGCGGGTCGAATCAAATTAGTCCCTAGTTACTAAAACGAAATAAGCTTTCAACTTTAATTTTAGGTAATCAATTTAGAACAAGCCCTGAAAAGGCTAACCCCTATATTGAGTTCGATAGTTACCTCATTTAAGGTTATCTATAGCTTTTTCTCATTCCTATCTTCATTTAAATTAATTTAATACCGCAATAGTTTGGGAGTAATTTTTTTTCAGAACTAGATTGTACTAAAAAATTTTTCTTGATGGCGTTAGTACCAGTTTATATGTTACGCGAGCAAAATTAATAATTCCTGATGTCAAATCAACTGAAAAATTAATATTTCGCAGATAAACTTCCCCAGCAGCGCTTTATTAAGAAATATTATAACTCGCCTTGAATGTTTAAAACTTGTTTTGGTACGCTTGCCAAACTCGCCGCACGAAAAGCTGGAGTTGTTGGTGTGCGATCGAAGTACGATCTGTATGAGTTTTTGAGATTTGTAAGTGTGTAAAAAGGGGCACTACTTCCGTATCAAGGGCAGGTCTGAAAAAAAATGTCGGCCAAAGCAAATCAGCGCCTTGTCGCAGATCGTACAAACTAGGTTCTAGTTGGTCTGAATTTCGATCGGAAGAAGAAATCGCCAACATCAAAGGACGCAGCCAAGTCATCTGGCGAGATTCGACAATTTGAATTACTTCTCCGTATAGCTGTGTTCCTTCGTACTCCAAACAGACGATTTGCCTTGGTTGAAAGTCAACAGCAGAATTCATGGTGGTTTGCTCCCATATCAGAAAAGTGTGGTTTTTGCTGCTAATTATTGTAAATGGTTGCCACTAAACCCCTTAGGTGTAATCCCGTACAAAATGGTAGTATTTTTTTCCTGGCTAACTAATTTTTACTTTCTAAAGTCGCTGGCAGAGGTAATAGAGTTCTGTAAAAAAATTTCATTATTGGTGACTAGAGTACGAAAGAAATGATATAAATAAGTGTTAAGGACTATAAAGGCGAAAGTCAAACCGTACTTTTTGCTACATAAAACCGATAAAACAGTTATAACACTGGTGACTAACTCAGGTAAGCAACAATTAAGATAGTTGATGAGTTGGCTAGAATCATCGGTTTTAGTAAGCAAAGTCCATTTTTACAGCATTCCAAATCAATTGCCCAAACATTGCAGATTTGGGTAATTCGGATGAAGACTAAAACGATCGACCAAATTTTATTGAATTTACGGGGAGGATAGAGTAGTGTCTGTCGAGACCCTTGAAAAACGTTCAACGTCTCGGAAACTTGCACCTCGCTATCGGGTGCTACTGCATAACGACGACTTCAACCCAATGGAGTACGTTGTTCAGGTATTGCTGACTACTGTGCCGAATCTGACTCAACCGCAGGCAGTCAGTATCATGATGGAAGCTCACAACAGCGGAATTGCGCTGGTAATTACTTGCGCTCAAGAACACGCAGAATTTTACTGTGAAACTTTGAAAAATCATGGGTTGACTAGTACGATCGAACCGGAAGAGTAGCGAAAAATCGAGGATTTTTGAAATTTAAACTGATTGATTTAGCTGGCTATCCTTTCCCCCTAAGGATAGCGTCGTTTCTATTAAGTTTACTATTGGTATGGTTGCCAATTGCCATACCCATTATTTTTTTGGTACGTGACAGAAACTTGGTAACAATTCTGACGATGGGATTGTTATTTATCGAGTTTCTGCTGCTAGTTAATTTATGGGGCAAAAAAGTTTATCGGCAACCATATTTACTGAAAAAATACGGTTTAGTAAGAACGCGAAAAAATTTTTTAGAGCTTTTAAAAGGTCTGAATATTGGCTTTGTTTTCACCCTTAGTTTGTTTGCATTAGAAGGATTATTCGGTTGGGTCGTTTGGCAAAATTCAGATAATTTACCGAGAAAAATTTTAGAAGGATTAATTAGTGCTTTGGGTATTGGTTTTGCAGAGGAATTAGTATTTCGAGGCTGGCTTTTAGATGAATTGGAACGAGATTATCGACCGGGTATAGCTTTTTGGGCAAACGCAATTATTTTTGCTAGCTTGCATTTTCTCAAACCCCTAAACGAGATGATTCGCACTTTGCCTACCTTTCCAGCATTATTGTTATTGGGGTTAACTTTAGTTTGGGCGAAGCGAGGAAGTAAAGGACGTTTGGGATTATCGATCGGTTTGCACGCTGGGTTAGTTTGGGGTTATTACATAATTAATGTAGGGCAGCTAGTGCAATTTTCCAACCAAGTTCCTGAATGGGTAACTGGAATTGATAAAAATCCTTTAGCTGGAGTGATGGGTCTGATTTTTTTGAGCATTTTGGGGTTTTGGACGAGGAAAAGACTCGCAACGAACGACTAAGGAAATACTTACTTCAAGGCAAATTTTTGAAGCAATAAAAACCGCTTTAGAGAACTCACAACTACTTAGCTTCAAATTAGTGAAACTTAATAATTCAACAGCCTATAGCTTAGAGTTATCTTTACGTTCGTAAGTAAGAGAGGGTATATCTAGACTAATTCTCCTTGTTAATATGCTCTATTTCCCCTATTTTTAACGGAATTTTAATTGCCTGTGGTAGCTGCGAGACGGCCTCTAACATAGTTCCTACTAAACAAACTCCTACTAAACTCACCCCTTGTAAATTAGCATCTTCCAATTCAGCGCAAAGTAAATTTGCTCCTGTCAAGTTTACTCCTGTTAAATTTGCCCCGCGTAAATCTGCTTCTTCTAAATTTGCATTAGTTAAAGTAGCGCCTTGTAAATCTGCTTGGCTCAAATCTGCACCTTGTAAATTGGCTCCGCTAAGATTAGCCCCGCGCAACTCTGCACCGCGTAAATCTACTCCTTTTAAATTTACGCTCATTAAATTAGCACCGCTTAAAAAAGCACCTGCAAAAGATGCTTGATTTAACTTAGCACCCATTAAATTAGCACCTCTTAAATTGCTTCCTCGCAAGTCAGCCCCAGTTAAATCCGCTTGCATTAAATTAGCACCTAACAAGGTTGCTCTTAAGTCTGCGGCAATCAATTGAGCGCTTAATAAATTAGCTCCTTCTAATCGAGCAGCTTCTAGTTTTGCGCCGCTCAAGTTAGTGCCAATTAAGGTAGCACCAGCTAGGTTAACTCCTCGCAAGTTACAGCCAGATAAATCTTCATCTTCTAAATTTATTCCAGGCAGTTGTTTGATTTTTCCTGCACGAATGTTTTCTAAGTCCATGAAATTTAACTATTAGTTTGCTGATAAGTTTTAGATTCTGGAATTGATAAAGGTTCTAGTAACCACATTCCAGATGTTACTCTCGGAGGAGTAATTGGTAGATTTAATCCCTGTTGTAAACCCATCACTAATAATGCTAGGGTTTCTACTAGTTTGGGGTCCCATCGTTTCCCTGCTTCGGCTTGGCACTCAGCTAAAACATGGGATAGGATTTCCTCTCTACTAAGACTTTCTGCTTCTTTTGCTAGTTGTGTAATTCGCTGTTCAAAATAAGCAACTAATCCCAGTATTCTCGATTCCAAAGGGATAGCATCGTGAGAAACGCCACCCGGACTTCCGCTACCATTCCACCATTCAGTTTGATGGGTGATAATATGCGCGATCGCTTGTAATCTCGGCATCGCACGCAAAGCTTGTACCCCAGGCTCCAAATGACAGCAAGGTGCTTCTTCTAATAGCGTAACAGTTGTCACTCCCAAAGGAACTAAGCCGTGTAAAAATCCTGCTAATCGCAGTCGTTTTAATTGCCAAGCTGGAAGGTCTAAAAGTTGACCCATTACCTCTGCTAAAGCTGCCACTTCCGCAGTTGCCATTGGATTGCCAGTATTAGCTAATTCCATTAATTGCGCCATCCGCACGAAAGCTTGTAATTCATTGGAAACTAAATTGATATCCAAGTCTTCTAAGTGAGATGGCTGTATTTGTTCGCTAATTAAATCTTGTTGGCTGGTGTGAAGATAATCGACTACGCGAGAAACAATTTCTCCTAAGTTATCCTGTTGGGAATTAGCTGCTTGCTCGGTAATTTCTTTAACTTGTTCTGTTAAACTTTTTGCTAATTCTGGGTTATAGCGATCGATATGGGCGATCGTTAAATTTACCGTTTCTAAAACTAACCCGGGTTCAAACGTCCAAAAACCATAAAATTTCCGCTCCCGGTCTTCTACTGGAACACCTTCTGCCCCATAATCAGATGGGGATAATTCTTGACAAAGTACCATTGCCGTGTAGCTGGGCGACAAAATCATTAAGTGCCATTCTTGAGCTACCGGATCGACTGTTTCTAATCCTACCAAAGCTACATTAGGCAAGTTGCTAGTTGGATGTTCTGCAAAGCCGCTATCTGGGGCTGCCAAGATGGCGATTTGGCGGGATTTTTTGGCAATTTCCCCATATCTTTCTGCCTCTTGAAGATACCATTTACCTCTTTGAAATGCGGTAATCATTAAGGGAGCGGTATGAGAAGTGAGGATACTATCTTCTAAGGCGTGACAGAGGGCGACTAGGGTATTTTTGTAATACACTCCAAATCGCAAAGGTCTTGGCCCTGATTTATGGGCATCAGCTAATTGTTGCAGTATAGAACCTTCTAACATGATTTAGTCATTTGTCATTTGTCATTTGTCATTGGTTATTTGGTAGTAGTTAGTAATTATTTTTACTAACTACTAAATATTAATTACCAACTGTTACCAGTTGTTTTTCTTTTGATTCAATGGGTGCAGTAAGGGCTTCTTCTAAATCGGCACAACCCAATTTTGCTTCTGAAATCTTCATT
>CAZJJR010000083.1:0-5074 GCA_964546365.1 uncultured bacterium
ATATTTTTGAACGGCTGCTTCTACAGCGCTATCTAAATAGAGACTTTGCCAATTCTTGCCGATTAGTTCGGCTGGATTTTGATAACAGTGAATATCTGCAAAAGCTTGATTAGCATAAATCAATACTCCTTCCGTATTTAACAAGACAATTCCATCTAAGGCTGCTTCAATTACTGCGGCTTGGCGATGGAGAATAGCTTCTGTATTTTTGCGTTCCGTAATATCTTCCAATACGCCTAAAAGACCGATCGCTTTTCCGGTTGAATCGTAAAGGGGTATTTTACTGATATCCAGCCAAATTTTCTGCCCATCGCTTGCGGGTTTTTGTTTAACCGCAATCATGTGTAGTTGCGGTTTTCCGGATTCGATAATTTCTCTATCTTGGGTGCGGAAAGCTTCTGCGACTTCCCGATTGGGAATTAAGTCATAATCCGTTTTACCTACTACGGATTGTGGGCTTTCTAGTTGAGCGTATTTTGCCCAATTGGTGTTGCAACCTAGAAATACTAAATTAGGGTCTTTCCAGAAAATTTGTTGAGGAATGTTATCGATAATTAATCGCAGATACTCTTTACTCGTCCGCAGTGCTTCTTCGGCTTCTTTGCGATCGGTAATATCAAGTGCCATCGAAGCTACTACAATTACATTACCTGCTTTATCAATCAACGGTGTATTGTACCACTCGCAAATAATTATTTTGCCATCTTTCGTAATGTTCTGATTCGTGCAGGGAATTGATTCTCTAGTCACTAAAAGTTGATGCCAAATTTGCTGGATTTTTTCTTGCTCTATGGCTAGAAAAACTAGTTCTATAATGTTATTTCCGATTGCTTCCTGCTTGCTATAACCAAATATTTCTTCGGCGGATGGATTCCAAGCCGTTACTTGAAAATTAGTATTCCATTCAATCATTGCCAAAGGCGCTTGCTCAAACAGCAGCGAAAGTTTTTGTTGTGATTTTCTTAGTTCTTCTGTACGTTGTTCTACTCTCAATTCCAAAGTGCGGTTGTATTCTTCTAATCTTTCGCGAGAGATACTCAATTGGCGAGTCATTTGGTTGAAAGTACGCGCCAATATGCCTATTTCATTTTTACTAGAAATGACAATTCGATGAGATAAGTCTCCTTGAGCGATCGCTTCCGCACCTTGGGCTAACAAATTAATCGGTCGCACGATATATTGAGCTAACATGATGGCAGCGACGCTAGCAAACAAGCTAACTACTCCGATTAACAAAGTTAGATTGGCAATTAATCTTTTCGGTGCTGCCAAAGCTTTATCAACTGGTTGTTCTACTACAATCGCCCAGTTAGCATTTTTCACTAAAGTTGACGTACCAATTACTTCTATTCCCAATAAACCGACATATCTTTTGGCAACTGCTCCTTGGTTTTTTTCGATCGCGGAATAAATGGGAGGTAAAGCCGCTAAATTTTTTCTTTGCAAAACTAATTCTATATCTTTATAACCTATTAAATCACCTTGGCGATCGACTATATAAAAATAACCTTCATTTCCCGGTTGAAGCAAACTTAATGATTCCCAAATATTTTGATAATTTACCACTGCTATGACAACTAAATCCTTACCTATTTTTGTCTTCACCATGCGAGACATGGTGACCAGAGGTTTATTTTCGATGAAAGAAACCGAGCCGACAAAGAATTTTTTTTGTTTAGCCTGTAAAAAAGCTTTGGACTCAACAATATTAACTAATTTATCCTGGCTGACTGGTTGGCAATTAATTAGATGAGATAATTGATTACCTTGGGTGTCCGTTAGGGTTAATTCAGCATATAAATTGGGAGAACTAACGCACATAGCTCGCAGGGAAATATCGATATTTTCCGTTTTTTGGCTGGTAAATTCTCCGATCGCATTCAAATTAGCGAAAATATTATCGACATAAGTATAAATATAAGTTTTACCAAGGGAGATAATGCTTTTTTGATGAATGGCTATTTCCCCAAAACCAAAATTAAATACGCTGTTAATAGATAAAATACTGCCAGCAAGTAAAGGAAGGATGGCAATTAAAATAAAAACGATAGTAAGCCGTCGAGCTAATCGACCTGGTTTTGGGATCATGTTTTACCTTGCAATAATTGGTATTTGATGAGATAACCCCTGAGATCGTTCAATTTTTGATTTTGGATTTGAGATTTTAGATTCCAAGCACAAAGCAAGTGATTGGGAAATTAGTTAACTGATTTTGCCGAGTAAAAAGTAAGTTGTCATTTCCCCTTTACCTTTGACAGAGATGCGCCCCCGTTCTTGAAAGATGTATCGATCTTTTAATAATTCATAAATAACATTAGTGACTTGAATTTGGCCTGCAATGCCGTGAGATTCCATGCGACTGGCTGTATTAACCGTATCACCCCACAAATCGTAGATAAACTTTTTCGTGCCGATTACTCCAGCCACCACGGGGCCACTACTTATACCTACCCTTAACTGTACTTTCTGGCCTTTTTTCCGATTAAATCGGTCTATTTCCATTTTCATGTTCAGGGCCATTTCTGCCACTGCTTCTACGTGGTCGTTTCTGGGAGTCGGCAATCCTCCCACTACCATATAAGCATCGCCGATCGTCTTGATTTTTTCCAACCCATGCCGATCGGTTAAAGCATCAAAAGTAGAAAAAATTTCGTTAAGTAATTCCACTAATTCTACCGGATGAATATAAGCAGAAAGCTCGGTAAATCCCACGATATCAGCAAACAGAACTGTTACCGCTTCAAAGCTATCGGCAATCGTAGTTTCTTGTAGCTTCAACCGTTCGGCAATTGGATGAGGCAAAATATTTAGTAACAAACGTTCGGTTTGTTGTTGCTGATAGCGCAGTGCTTCTTCTGCTAATTTGCGATCGGTAATATTCTGCACGATGCCTTCATAATAAAGTAGCTTGCCATTGGCATCGCGAACCGCCCTGGCATTTTCGGACACCCAAATAATCCGGCCATCTTTGCAGTAAACTTGCGACTCAAATCCCGATACGCTATTATGTTCTTGCATCGCGGCAACAAATTGCGATCGGCGTTTAGGATCTACGTAAAGTTGTTTTTCCACATCTTGAAGATTAGCGATTAATTCATTACAGGAAGAGTAGCCATATATCTTTGCCAAAGCAGGATTTGCACTCAAATATTTACCTTCAGGTGAAGTTTGGAAAATTCCTTCTACTGCATTCTCAAAAATCGTGCGATATTTCTCCTCTGCTTGTCGCAAAGCGTCTTCCATATTCACCCGATAAGTAATATCTCGCATAATCGTAGAAAAATAAGTGACCTCTCCATTGGATGTTTGATGGGCAATCATCACTTGAGAAACCGGAATTTCTTCGCCATTCCGATTAATAATTGCCGATTCGCCGCTCCAAATACCTTGAGAAATAGCAGTGGGTATTGCCTCATTTAAAATTAAATTAAATGCCCATTCCGGATGAGTATCGCCGATCGTAAAACTAGAAATATCTTCACCTTCTGGGATTCCCAACATTTGACGAGCGCCGCTGTTCACAAATAAAACTTGCCCGTTTAAATCGGAAGAGCCAACAAAATCTGGTGTTGCTTCCAAAATGGCAGCTAGTCGAGCCGTAGCTGCTTGTGCTTTCTTTAATTCGGTAATATCAGTCGTAACGACTAACAAACAAGCTTCGCCATTCAAGTAAATAACTTCAGCAGATACAAGTCCAGTTAAAATTTCACCATTCTTTTTAGCAAACTTACATTCTTTGTTGCGAATTGTTCCTTGAGAGCGCAAAATATTAACCACTTCTTGGCGTTCTTCTAAATTTACCCAAATATTTAATTCAACTGATGTGTGACCGATTACTTCTTGTGATTGGTAACCCGTAACATTTAAAAAAGTTTCATTCACATCAATATAACGTTCATCCTTGATAGTAATAATAGTAATAATGAGAGGACTAGAACGAAAAGCTTTGGAAAATTTTTCTTCTGACATTCGCAAAGCTTCTTCAGAGCGCTGGCGTTCGAGGATTTCAATCATCAATTGCTTATTAGTTTCTTTTAAGGCAGCAGTCCGTTCTTCTACTCTAATTTCCAATTCTTCATTTGCTTTTTGGAGCGCTTCTTGCGCTTCTTTCCGAGAAGCCGATTCCATTGCTAAAGCTACAAAATCAGCCAGAGAACCAGCAAAATGTTCTTCTTCTAACGCCCATTGACGAGGAGAGCCAACGTGTTCGTGACAGATTACTCCTACCATTTGACCGCCTACTCGAATTGGTGCATCTAGCATGGAGCTAATGTTCAAAGGCTTGAGGTAAGATGCCGAAAATTCGCTGGTTCTCGGGTCGGTATTTGCATCGTGAGCGGCGATAATTCGTTCCGATTTTAATGCTTCAAAATAAGCGGGAAAGTCAGTGGAATTTAATTCTAATCCAGCGCTATGAGTGCTAATACTTCGTTTGTATAAATCCAGGCAAACAATGCTCGATCGCTCGTCGTTATATAGCCAAACGCTCACCCGTTCTACATCCATCGTGGCAGTAGCAACTTCTGTAATTTCTTTGACGGCGGCATTAAAATCACCGCTGACTAAAGTTTTGCGACTGGCTAAATCTAATAAAGCATGACTTTGGCGGCGCAGGCGTCGTTCGCTCGATCGCAAAGTTGCTTCTACCCATTTACGTTCGGTGATGTCTCGCCAAACGACATAAAGAATTTGTTTACCTTTCAAGGGTATGGCTGTGAGCAATACTTCGACGGGAAAATCAATTCCATCCATGCGGCGATGTACCCATTCAAAGCGCAGACAACCTTTCGCTAAAGCAAGGGCATTATTAATATTTGCTTTTTCAAAAGAAGAACGACCATCTGGTTGTAATTCGGGAGATAATTGGGAGGGATGTAAATTTAATAAGTCTTGTTTGCTTTTAGCGCGAATCATTTCCACTGCGGCTTGATTGCAATCGATGAAAACATCCCCATCTAATAAGAGAATGGCATCGCCTGATTTTTCAAATAAAGCGCGAAACTTGCTTTCACTTTCCTGAATTGCTTGTTCTCTGGCTTTTCTTTTGCTGATATCCCGGACGACGGCTTGTACG
>CAZJJR010000083.1:5109-21305 GCA_964546365.1 uncultured bacterium
TGCAATAGTAGAATGAAATCCATCATTCTCTACTTTCCAATCAATTGCCGTTAGCCATACTTCAGCCGGAAATAGCGTTCCATCTAATCGGCAATGCAGCCATTCAAAGCGACAACTACCTTCTCTCAATGCGGTGGCAATGTTTTGGGCGGCTAATTCGCTGGATTTTTCACCACTGGGTTGAAATTCGGGAGAAAATTGACTGGGATGTTTACCGCAAAATTGTTCTTTACTGGTGCAACCAAATATGTTGAGAGTGGCGCGGTTGCAGTCAAAAAAAGCTGTTTCGTCTAACAGCATGACTGCATCGATCGTAGATTCGTAAAGGGTGCGAAATTTTTGTTCGGATTCTTGAAGTTTGGCTTCGGCGATTTTGCGATCGGTAATATCGCTACCAATGGCTAGGATACCCGTCAGATATCCTTGTTCGTCAAATAATGGTTTATTTCGCCAAACAACCCAAACCCTTTCTTTATTTCGACAGATATTTTCATTTTCATATTCGGTGTATTTCTCTGGTTGTTTGAGTATATCATTCATTATTTCAGCCAAATTCCGACCGGAAAGGTCGGTTTCTGGCACGATGGTTCCCACCATGTTTTTACCCAAAATTTCTGCTTCGGAATAACCAAAAAAATGTTGGGCAAATTCATTGAAAAAAATGATATTACCTTGAGTATCGACTTTCAAAATAATCGTATTAGCGTTTTGAACTAATTCCCGATATTTGGTTTTTGATGCTTGCAAAGCGTTGGTGGCTTTTTCTATTGCGATTCGCAATTGCTCTGGCGATCGCACCCAGATAAACACTAACACCCCAGCAAACAGCGCCAACACGCCTCCCCCCGTCCACAACCACCCAGAAATCGGCGCTTGGGTGGGCCATCTTTCTACTGGGATGGCGGCAATCTGCCAGGAACCGTTGGGAAAGGAAACTTCTAAAATAACCGGATTTTGCTGAAAAATCTCCCCATCACCGAAAAATACCGCTCCCTTAGCGCCTAGACCGTCTTTTCCGCGTAGGGCGATGTTTAGTTTGGCGGATGGGGAAATGGGGGGATGAGGGGATTTTTCGCCCACAATCTCTTCCGTTCTCTCGGTCTCGCTTTCAATTAATCCCGCTTCTTTGAAGAGAGTATCTTTGTCGATGATAACGGCTGCTAGACCCCAATATCGGCCAGTTTTCGGTTCTTCTCCGGGAGGAGAGATAAAAATGGGGCTGCGGCTAATAATTCCCACACCGCCTTCTACTAGGTTAATCGGGCCAGCCACTATGGTGTTGCCGGTTTTAATTGCTCGTTCGATCGCGCGTCGCTCTTCCGGGACAGACATCGGATTAAAGCCGATGGCGGCTTCGTGACCTTGCAGGGGATAGATATGGCTGATAACGTTGTTTTTGTAAAGTGCGATGCTGCCGATTCCCGTTTGTCGTGCCACCATTACTCTGGCAAGGCGTTCAAATTTAGCGCGATCGATCTCTGGATAAAGAGAGACATGGGCCACCAAACCCCGGGCGAGAAATATTCTCGAACTCAATCCCCCTTCCAGTCTGGCGCGAATGATACTGAGTTGATTTAATACAGCCGTGCGATTTTGTTGCTGAAACCGCTTTTGTTCGGAACGATCGACCAAAAATACAAAAGCCAGCACCAAAACCATTGCTGACAAAGCTGCTAAATACGGTGAGGAGCGGAATTTCATAGCACTCGATCGAAACAAATAGCTGCTGCAAGTTACCACTATTTCTAATGAACTAAAGATAACAACCCCATCAATGGCTGGATGACTTAGCAGAGAGCTTTATTATTGATTTTGCCCAGATATTTGCAGAAGTTAACTGATGGGTTTAGCTTAGGGCTTGCCTCATCGAGTCTGCGATCGAACTTTGTAGCGTATGTAGTATGCTGTAAAAAAGCTTGCAAAGTTAACTGGAGTTCATGTGGGGATGCAAATTGAATCATACGAGCCTCGCCACCTTGATGCGGTGATTCGTCTTTCGCTTCGGGCATGGGCTCCGGTTTTTGATTCGATTCAAAAGGCAATTAACGCTGAATTGTACCAGGCATTCTATCCCAATCATTGGCGCGTGAGCCAGCAAAAAGCTGTTGAGGATGTCTGTGCGGCAGAAGACACGAATGTATGGGTTGCGTGCGATGCTGGTTCTGCTGTGGGCTTTGTAGCAGTGAAACTCCATTCCGAGGACAGCATGGGTGAAATCTATATGGTTGCTGTCGATCCGGACTATCAAGGTCGCGGCATTGGTAGCGATCTGATAAAATTCGCTCTGACTTGGATGAAAGAAGCCGGAATGTCTATTGCGATGGTTGAGACTGGAGGCGATCCCGGTCATGAAAGAGCCCGTCACACCTATGAAAAGGCAGGTTTCGAGCTATTCCCAGTCGCCAGATACTTCAAGAAGCTTTAATTGCAGAGGTGTTGATGGAAGCGATCGGATTGTATCTTGCAACTTAATGCGAGAGTTTTCTATGGAGCAATATAATGTCAGCTTTAACCGATGCTCTAACCCGCATCATGAAATGGCTTCAACAAAACAGCCCTATTTGTGCGTCAGGTTTTCAGTCAGGCTTATCAACTGAAGAAGTTGAAAAGAAGCTAAGAGAGCTACCTTTTTGTGTATCTCGTGAAGTCTACGAATTATATCAATGGCGTAATGGTAATAATGATAGTTGCGGTGTTTTTGTATATCATTACTTCCTAGATCTAGACACGGCTTTGCAATATTCACAAAATTTTAATGATTCTTACTGGCTTGAAGTTCGAGAAACAGATGGAGACCCTCTTTACCTCTTTCTAATATTTGATTTTGAGGGTGAGTATTTTGCTGTTACAGGTAGTAGCAGTCCAAATGATGTTGCTCCTGTTTTTCATGTACGTGATGATGGTTCAGTGAGCTTTGCTTTCACAAACCTTACTAATATGATGTTGGCCTTAGCTGAGTGCTATGAGACGGGTGTTTATGTAGTGACTTCATACGAGGACGTAAAAGTTACAGATGAGCCTAAGTTTGGCGAGATTCGCCGTAAGCACAACCCTGGTTCGGTTAAACAGCTATATGCTGGGGGATGGTAACGTTGTTTGGCATCGGTTGTATAACAATTCGCTTGAAGTGGACAGACTTGCAACAACGGCAATGGATTTGTGATGTCGAAGATGTAAACTCGATACCACAAGGAGCTTCGTTTAGCTTGTGGAAACAGTATACAAATGGCGTTGCTATTACGCTCTCTATTCACTCTGAGGAAGGTCAGTTCGTGTTGTATCAAGATGTCGGTCATGCGGCATCTGGAACAAAAAGAACTAATTGCGGTATATTTTCAACCGCAGACGCTGCGGTACATCAACTGATTCAAGAGTGCTATAGCTGGGATAATACGTGGGGTTTCTAATAGCAAGCTTAGGAAAATAACGAGTGAGTAAATGAGCATTGTGTCGAAAAAGTTTAAGGAATTACTACAGGACATCCCGCCATAAATAGATGGATAAGCAGACTCTTTGAGCCTAATAATCGTTAGGTTGCTTAGTTTATTCCCCGGCAAATGTATCCTCTGCTAGTAGATACATAACCTTACGCCATGCAGTCTCCCCTTCTCGTCCGACAACTTCAAATACTCGCGCAAAACGTTGTCGTTGATCGCCCGATAACTGATTCTCTAAAGATAAGCCTGATGGTGTAAGGGTTAGGCGTTTGATCCGGCGATCGCTGGTGTGAAGATTAGATTCGACTAGCCCTAATTGGGTCAGTTGCCGTAATGGACTGTTCAAAGACTGTTTGGTGATTCCGAGAGTCGCTAGTAATTCGTTAACGCTTAATCCCGGCTGGCGACCAATAAAATATAGAATCCGATGATGGACGCGCGAGAGACCATGCTCGGCAAGTATGGCATCTGGCTTTGCCACAACTGCGCGAAATGCAAAGTGCAAGGCTTCGAGAGCCTCGTTAAGTTCTTTTTCCCGATCGCTTGGCGGACTATTTAGGTCAGTCATCTTGACATATTAATCAATGTTCGGCTAATTTGAATACGTCAACCTATATGACCTATTTTACGATCGTGCCGATCCTCAACGCAGATTTCGCATTAAGCTTTGCCCGCAGTTGGATCGACGGCTGGAATCAACATGACATCGATGCTGTGCTAAGCCACTACGCGGATGACTTCGAGTTGGCTTCTCCTTTAATCCCATCGATTGCTGGAGAATCTAGCGGCGTTCTACATGGCAAGGCGGATGTGAGAGCTTACTGGAAAAAGGGGTTAGAGCAAATCCCCGACCTTCATTTTGAACTGCAAGAAGTCCTGACGGGTATCGATAGCCTCACGCTCTATTACCGAGGGCATCGGGGCATGGTGACTGAAGTGCTATGGTTTGACGATACTGGAAAGGTAAAGAAAGCTTGGGTTTGTTACGCTATTAACAACAAGGAAGAGTGAGTTGTGAATCAATCGCCAATTTCAGCTGAATCGATTCCAGCACCGATCGGTAAAACGATATATCCAGAACCTTTTGCTTCCCTTGTGAAGGGACGACAAAAACGAAAATTGGGTGAGTATTTTGGGTTGACTAATTTTGGAGTTAATTTAACCCATCTCTCACCAGGCTCAATTTCTGCGCTTGCTCACAGCCACTCAAAGCAAGATGAATTTATCCTGGTATTGGAAGGCAGCCCAACGCTGGTACTCGGCGAAGAAGAATTCGTTTTGCATCCCGGTGATTGCTATGGATTTAAGGCAGGCACGGGTATCGCCCATCAACTGATTAATCGATCGCAAGAAAATGTCACCTATATTGAAATTGGCGATCGCACTGAAGGAGATGAGGTCGAATACCCAAATGACGATCTCAAAGCAACACAATTACCGAATGGTGAATGGGCTTTAACGCACAAAGATGGTCGCGCATATTAAGGTTACGGCCTAACAACCACGCTGCACCAAAACGTTTTGCGATTGCATTGTATCGTTCTAGTTAATGCGATCGCCCGTTCTTGTAGGTCAGATTGAAGGATGAAACCCAACACTCATCACTACTTTTCTACTCAAACCCTGGTGCGATCGCTTTTCTTGAAGGTGTTAGCGAAGATGGGAAATAACAATTATTAAACTCAGTGAACTCAAAACCATGCAAATTACCATCGACCTCCCTGACAAACTAACCCTCACAGAATCAGAACTGCGCCGAGAAGTTGCGATCGCGCTCTTCCTGCAAAAAATCTTACTCATCGAGCAAGCGGCTCAAGTCATTGCGATGGATGTAGACGATTTCTATCAAATCCTCGTCGATCGAGGTATCCTCACCCCCCCAAGCGACCCTGACGACGACCCCAATGAACTCATCCTTGCCCATTTGCGGATCTCCTTACAACAAGCCAAAGAAGGCAACTTGAAGCCTGTCTCTGAACTCTGGGACGGCATTGATGACTGACGCTCCATCCATTCAAATCTTATTTACCCCCGATTTTCAAGGGCAACTTCGCAAATTAGCCAAACGGTATCGCAATATCCGATCCGATCTACAACCGCTGTTCGATGACCTCGAAAATGGTAACTGTCCTGGCGATCGAATTTCTGGCACGACCTATACCGTTTTCAAAGTCCGCGTCAAAAATAGCGACATTCAAAAAGGCAAAAGTTCAGGCTATCGAGTCATTTATCAATTGCGAGACAACATCTGCATTCTGCTTGTCACGCTCTATTCCAAATCCGATGAAACTACTCTCACAGTTAGTGAAATTCGCGAAATTATCGATCGCTTCAATGAACCCACCGAACCCCCTGCCCAAGGAGATTGAACCATGTCTCAAACACTTGGTTGAAATGGGTGTTCCCAGAGAAGATATTATGTTGGGTTTACAGCCTCCTTACAAGCGGCAGTACTGGTCATACGGCATCTGAAACAAAAAGAACTAATATAACCTATCTTGAAATTGGCGATCGCACTTATTCCAGTGTTCCGCCTTGGCATACTCCACGAAGGTTCCGCCTCCAGTAAAGGGCAAAGCCGCATCAGAGTGGTAGATTGCGGCATTAGATTAATGCCGATAAAACTGAAAGGGTATTGTTCAGCGTATCTGACGTTGAATAAGAAGTTCGACCGCTTAGTCCTTGCTTAGGCTTGTAATAAATCCATTCAGAATTTTGTGTAATTAGATACCAGAAATCAAGGCTCATCTTATGAGTTGGTAAACAAAACAAATTTTTTTAGCTAAAATCAATGACAGATCTAGCCCTTGACAAGATAGCGAGGTTAAGAGTGGAGACTTTTAAGCTTTTAATTGAGCTTGGTGTTGATCCTAATGTTGCTAGCCAATACCAAATACTATGCCTTCCTGAAAACATTGAAAATCAGACAGAAACTACTCCATTAGCAGATTCAGGGGAATCGATCACTTTGAGCAAACTTCTTAAAGAAGAAGGTGTCAAGTGTGCAAACTCTTATGATCTCGGATTGAATGCTAAAACTTCGGAGCGTAGGGGAGTAGATTTATGGCTTGGCAGTATTTGGATTCTAAATCATGCAGCATTACCCTTATTGATTAGCGTAGTAGGTCGCTTACTTGGAGAAAAGATTCAGAAAAAGCTAAATGCTGCCAATCAGTTGAAAGCATTTCAGGAATCTGATGATTCCCAAGAAACAAAAATTTATGCAGATCTTAAAGTTATGGATGGAAAGCGGTTTACTGAAATTAAATATAACGGTAATGCGGATACTTTCTTGAAAATTCTTAAGGGTCTCCTTGATGAGCAGCGATCCCCTTAAAACCACCACGACAGAATTTAAAAGCCATGCGTCTGCTCTAGCGGAAGCATGGTTGAGCCTAATGCAAAAAAAGCAATATCACGAGGCCAGCCAACTTTGCATTAACTTTCTAGAAAACTATGGCTCTGCATTTAAATTACGTGCTTTTGAAATAGATGAAGATGGATATAACAAGTTACTTGTTTTATTGGTACTTTTTAAGGGTTTACATGAGTATGTTCAGCTATGTCAAATAACTAATGATAGAAACTGGCATAAGGATAATACAACTGTAGAAAAAGTTTGGATCAAGTTATGTGATTGCAGAGAACGACTTCAATTTTCATCACAATATTGCCAAGGTGAAGCTATTGATCGAGTTCTCTCGGATTTAGACGGCTTAGAAGAGTTTTTTCGATATGTATTTGGAAGCGGCTATTATCTCAGCCCTGGTATAGTGGCTGACACAAGTTTATGTAACATATGCAACCAAGATTGTAGAGCTTGTTCTCATATAGAAGGTAGACTGTACGCTGGAAAAATCTGCTCTTATCAACTAGTTAATCCACAACCTAATCACGTTGCTTACGTAAAAATACCCAAAGACTTAAGATGTCGGGTCTGGAGTTGGCAGATTAAAGATAATGAAGATGGAAGTATTAGAATTGATGATGCGTGTATCCTGACATCGTTTAGCGTTGATGATTTCTTGCAAGATTCCGAGACATATTCATTTGTCATTTGCAAGATAAAATGGCGTAATTTGTGAATCATAAGAGGTTCTAATTGGAACTTCTAGAGATTGCAGGTACGGCCAATGCTTGGAGAGTGAAGTGTGACTGCTAGATTCACAGTTTGAAATCTAATTTCGCGATCGCATTGTATTCTTCAACTTAATGCGATCGCCCAATCTAGTTATGTTTGGGTTCGCGTTACCTTACCTGCTGCTTCACAAGCGAGAACGTAACAAACTAAACTGATAATTAGCAGATGGGGTGTTTGAAATTTTCCTGTGAAATGGAGAAGAGTGAGTTTTTCCAAAGCAGGCAGAAAGTTTATTCATGGGCGTGCAATTTTAGATCTCATCCCGTATAGTTAAATATCTATGTAATAGGTCAAGATTACTTGTAGAGAGCGATATAAATTTTAATATAAAAGGAGTTCTTAATGACGAAGAAATGGATTTTATATGACAAAAATGATAGGCAAGTCACTTGGCCAGCTTGCATTAAAAATTTGTCACCTGTTAAAAACACTTTGGGAGCGGAGTTGCCAACATGGATAAGGCAGGCTTTCAATAGAGAAGGCATTTTTAATGAAGAGGAAATGATTGTTCCGATTCGCCAGATTTCAGTTTTAGGACAGTGTAGTACAGCCAAATACATTAACTGTCCAAATATGCCTAAGCATCATATAGAAAATGCTAGAAATCGTGGTAGAAATGAATATGGATGGAATCCAGCACGCTATCTCGATCGCATTGGAAGATATTACTGGTTTGATTTCGATATTGTTAGCTCGGATGGGACGCTAATAAAACTACGGATGGTGGTTAATAGTGGCGATGCAGACTGCAATGATGGTATGTGGGGGGCAGTTTGGAGACGCAATACAGGGGAGCTTATTGCGGACGTCATGAGTACTGGTGATATGGAAACAACAATAGCTGTCTCAAAGAAATACATCGATCTGTATAAACCTTATGATGTTTGGATTCCTCTTTTGCTCAAGCACAAATACGCCAATAATCTAGAATTGGAAAAACTTGTAGACTTAGCAATTCAAATTTGTTTTTATCCGGAAGCCGAGGTTACTGATACTGGATTCATCTTGTAAGGTTGAAAGTAAATTGTCTAAAAATCACTACATCGGAAACAGATTTTGAGTGCGTTCGCTGCCAAGGCTACATCGGGTGATTGGAGATTAATGTTTGAAAGTTTGAAATCTGATTTCGGTCGCGCATTGTCACTTTCGGTTGGGGAAGTACACCAAACCTATCTGTGAAAGAATGAGTCTAACCCACTTTTGCAATAACTTGCCCGATTTCTTGAGGGGTTGCACCCGTCGCCAACATCGCCCGAATTAGCAATTCAATAGACACTGAAGCATCCCCATTCTCAGCTTTAGCAATACGAGGTTGGCTTGAATGTAATTTATCTGCTAGTTCCGTTTGAGTCATTAATTTTTGTCGCCGTTCTTTCAGATAACGGCTAAGTGCAAGCTTAATCTCAATAAATGTTGTTTCCTCTGGAGTAAGGTCTAGAAATTCTGAGACAGTTCCAACCTGCCAACCTTTGTCCTCTAATTTTTTTCTCTTAGCTTCTTCCATATCTCTATTCATCTAGGGCTTGCTGAATAAGTGTGCGATCGCATTCAGTTGAAGGATAGAATGCGATCGCCCGTTCTTTTAAGTTTCATACTGATTCGCCAACTGCTTGCAAGACCTCTGCATAAAGCCGCGTATCCATCCAGAAGCCAACCTGCTCAATTAGAGCATCAAGTAACGGTTTTACCTCTTGAATAAAGTTATTGCGTTTGGCGGCAATCAGAATACCCAAAACACCTGTGACTTGTAGCCCTGCTTGCATTGCAGCCGCTCTTCCCAGCCGTTCATCCATGAGGAGGCGATCGGCGTTTAACTCGACGGCTAAAGCGATCGCCTCAGCCTCACCGGGATCGAGTTCGGCTCTTAAAGTGTTGACAAATTCTCGATCTGTCGCAGATTGAGTTTTAATCCAGCTTAAGGTCGGCACAACCCCGGCACTGGCATCGGTGTTGCCTACATCGGTGATTTCGTTAAAAACCGTTGTTGGAATCACGATTTCGTTTTAGAGTTGGCGCAGCAAATCGAGATGACCGATGGTGGATAGGTAAAAGATCGGCGACGTATTACTTATTACTGACAACGATCATCGCCAATCGTTTGTCTCCAGCGTTCTTAGGTCTTGTCGGAAATCTTCAACGCCGTAATGAATGGGGATTTTACGACTACCCAAGATGCGCTGAAACTCTAGTTGATTCATCTCTGCAAACTGGCTGGCTGTGCCCAAAGTAATCTTTTCCTGTTGAAACAGCAGAATGGCAATTTCCAGCTTGAGATCGGCTTCAGTAATATGCGCCGATCGCAAAAAATCATCGGGAATGACTAAACTCATGGTTTTCACCTCCGTTGTTTATTTGTTTCCCTCCATTATCTCTTCAGCCAAAATCATCCGTTCCACTCGCACTTTTGCAGCTGTAACAAAGGCTTCAGGCTCACCTCGTAACCGTTTTGCCCCACTACGTCTCGGCACGAGAATCGCGACCTACCCCTGCAACGGGTTTTGACCACACCCTAGAGGAAATCCCGTGACCAATGACAAATGACTAATGACCGATGACAAATAACGAAATTTTGTGAATCCTGATGTATAGATCGACAACGTGCTTAATCTGAATAGTTTTGTCCTTGGGCAATTTAAGAAAAGGACTTAAATTTTCAGTAGTGTGTGTTTTGAGGAGTGAAAAAAATGGTTGATGCAGCCCAGACTAGTTTTGGTGCATCGTTGGGTGCAAATTCCCGGATTGCCCAAAAGGTAACGGCTTACGGGGGGCTTTGCCAACGTGCTTGGGTAGAAATCGATTTAGCCGCTTTAGCCCACAATGTCAGGCAATTGAAGAGTATCTTATCGCCCCAAACGGCATTGATGGCGGTGGTAAAGGCAGATGCTTACGGTCACGGTGCGGCGATGGTAGCCCAGACAGCATTGGAAAATGGCGCTTCTTGGCTGGGGGTAGCGACGATTCCAGAGGGTATCGAACTGCGAGAAGCGGGGATTGACGCGCCGATCTTAATCTTAGGTGCTACTCACACGCCCGAACAAATAAAAGCGATCGCCCATTGGAAATTGCAGCCCACGATTTGCACGCCCCAGCAAGCTTTAGGTTTTTCAGAAACATTAAGTGCTTCTCACCTAACTTTACCCGTCCATCTGAAATTAGATACGGGAATGTCTCGCTTGGGTGTCCCTTGGCAGCAAGCAGTAGATTTCGTCCAACTAGTCAATCGACTACCCAATCTGAAAATAGCCAGTATTTATTCCCATTTGGCAACTGCTGATAGTCCCGATCCTACGGGTATGAAGCAGCAGCAACAGCGATTTGAAGATGCCATCAATCAAATCAAATCTGTGGGAATCAAATTACCCAAATTGCATTTTGCAAACTCGGCTGCTATGTTAACCAGCCCATCCTTACATTACGATATGGTACGCGCTGGTTTAGCCGTTTACGGTCTTTATCCTGCCGAACATTTAAAACGGGTAGTCGAACTAAAACCCGTCATGCAGGTAAAAGCCAGAGTTACCCAAGTAAAAACTATTCCACCCGGTACTGGTGTTAGTTACGGATATCAATTTATCGCCCAAAAAGAAACTCGCATTGCCGTAATCGGTATCGGTTATGCTGATGGAGTTCCTCGCAATCTTTCTAACAAAATCAACGTGCTGATCCGAGGTCAATTAATACCCCAAGTGGGTGCAATTACAATGGATCAATTGATGTTAGACGTGAGCGCTATCCCTGATTTGCAAGTAGGCGAAGTAGTGACTTTACTTGGAAAAGATGGAGATACGGAGATTTTACCAGACGACTGGGCAGCTACTTTGGGAACTATTTCTTGGGAAATTCTCTGTAGTTTTAAACATCGCTTACCCCGCGTGGCTGTTGGTGATGCCTGTTTGATTGATTAGTCTGTTATATGGCCAAAAAAACCCGGGTTCTTGAAGAAGCCGGGTTTTTTCGCCCTCTCATTTATTTGTACTGGAGTTTAAACTCCAGAAGGTAAAGAAAAATAAAGTGAAAGAAGAAAGAAAAACTTACGCAGTTTTCCCCTCAGTCAGGACAATTTGTTAGAGGCGATGCAGACTTGTTTAAAGGAATTATGTTAAAATTAACATATCCTATGAATCCACATTTAATTAATGTTAGTAAATTAAAATCCTAATCAATAGGAGGTTCAATAGTAAGATTCAATGACATTTTTTCATAATGAATAAAATAATCTTTCAGTGGGATGAACAAAAAAACAGAATTAATCAACAAAAGCATGGAATTTCTTTTGAAGAAGCTGAATCGGTTTTCTTTGATGATTATGCAGTGCAGTTTTGGGATGAAGAACACTCCCAAGATGAAGAACGTTTTTTACTGCTTGGTCTAAGCTCTAAAATGAGAATATTACTTGTAGTTCATTGTTTTAGAGAAGAAGATTCTGTGATTAGAATCATATCAGCCAGAAAAGCTACTAAAGACGAAAGTAAAGAATATAGGAGATAAACCAATGGAATCAGAATACGACCTTTCAAAAATGAAGAGAAGACCGAATCCTTTTGCTAAACAGTTGAAAAAACAAGTCACGATTTCTCTGGGAATTGATGTGATAGAATATTTTGAAATGATGGCTCAAGAAGAAGGGATATCTTATCAGGAGCTAATTAATCTTTATTTGCAAGATTGTGTGAGTTCTGGGCGCAAATTATCTGTCAGTTAGCCTCTATAACATTCCGTTTACCTGAACAACCTGAGTTTTCTATCAATTTCATCATTGACACAGGATTTAACGATCATCTCATTTTGTCAATGCGTAAGTCCTATGAATGTTAAACAATTACGTTACTAATGAAAAACAGTAGGTTATTAGGATAGCCTACTGTAGAAAATTATAACGCTGTAGGAGAAATCTAATTAGGAAGCAAACTTTTCTGGTTGGATAGAGTTTTGAGCAGTTTTTTGGGCGGCTGTTTGTGCTTTATCCCGAATTGTTTTCAGAGTCATCCGGATTGACCAATGGGAAATGCTTGGACGATCTTCTATTTGTTGAATCAAAATTATTAAGTCATCAGTAATCGTTTCTAACGGCGATATTTTGTTTGAGTGAAGCTTTTGTTGGTATGTAATCATAGGTTAATCGTCAGTAAACCTCTGGTGAAGTTTTGCTCTCCTTGACAAACTAGAGAATGTTTGGTGGGTTTGTTAGATTTTTCTATGAACTGTTTTAATCCTTTCAAATTAGATAATTGATGTTTTGAGCATAAAGATTGTTCGTAAGCTAAGTTCATGTGAAGATAAACTAAAGTTTCCATATTTTTTACACCCATTTGTTTGTTCTGATAATCCTAGTTAATCAGCCATACAGTGAAAAAAATAGGGATGATTGTCCAGTTTGATAAGCGTCTGGAACAGTTAAGACTGAAAATCATGTTTCGCGCTGGATTGCAATGGGTGAAGGGTGGACAGTTGCAAAATTGGCTGGCAAGTTGACCGGATGCGTGCAAAAGTATATCTAGGGACTAGGGGCTAGGGGTTAGGGGAAGAAGGGGCTTGCTGAATAAGTCTGCGATCGCAAAATTTTCTGGTAGACTCAACTCAGTTCAGTGTTATTCGATACCAGGTAATAGCAGGTAAGTCGATGAAGTTTATATTAATAGGTATTTTTTTAACTTTAACGGTGCTCCTTTGCTTGGCTGGACTGGCATTAAGTCTGATGATTGGCTTGTCTGTAGGCCAGGGCTACCAAGAAGCTTATCCTAAACTGTTTAAATTTACTTTGATTTGGGCAATCCCGCTATTTATTAGTTCTTTATCTCCTTTAGTGTTATTAAAGCAACAAGCTGGTATTAAAAATATGGCGATTAGTGTGGCTATTTGGGCTTTATCCTGCATTATCGGAATAGTTATTTATTCTAGAATTGCGCCTGCTAGCTTTTTCCATTCTTCCTAAGGTGTTGTCGGTGGTTGACCGGAGTATGATGTACGGTCAACCTGATTTTGAGGAGTTTAGCTTGACTTGAAGGGTCTGACCCAACCGAAGTAGATGGCCAGATCGAGGGTAAAGCGGGCGATCGCAAATAGCAATATACTCTCGATCGCCAAAATGCCGATCGTCCACCAGCTATCGTAAAAAGTCAGTCCCACGTCCGCTTGGGCTAATCCTCGCACTAGTCCAAAGGCTAACACCGCCCCATCTTGGAGATGGGAATTTTTATCCTCTCGGATGATGTAGCGGTAGGTGACGCCAAAAAGAAAGCCACTCAAACAAGCGATCGCCCCACTGAACAGGAGATTGATGCCAGTGGAGATTTCCAGACTAATTGCGGGAAACTGCTTTGCTAACATCAAGTTACTCAGTATGACGACGCCGTAAGCGAGGGAAAGGGAGAAAGCGGCAAGGATGCCTGCTTTGAGAGATTCGATCCGTTCTGCTTGCAAGATGTTCAAAGTGAGATACCACCACTTGGAAGTATCATAAAGCTTGGAGTAATTTTGTAACATTTCTTTGACAGCAAGCTATGGATATTCTCTCTTTAGGTTGGGTTGCTTTACTAGTTCTGTTTACTTACTCGATCTCGATGGTAGTTTGGGGCCGTAACGGTTTCTAAGTACAGTGGAAACGACAATTGTAAATGTTCTGGCTTTAGTTGCCTTTGGACTGCTACTAGCAGTCTCCGGCGGCGTCCTCTATCTAACGATCGCAGAATGGCGCGATCGCAGGCGTCAAGACCGCGATAAACGTGCTCGCCGCTAAACCTTTTCTCAAGGAATGGGAAATGATTCGATTTTAGATTTTAGATTTTAGATTTTAAATTTTAGATTTTAATCGATCTAGAACCTAAGATATAAAATCTAAAATCATTCCCAATCCGACTTTAAATCCTCACAGATATCTAAAATCAAAATCATCAACATCCTCTACGGACAAATCAAATCCACATCTGCGTTCATCTGCGTTCATCTGCGGGTATCTGCGGTAAAAAAATCCTAAAACCCATCCGCAAACTTCCCTAAATTTTCCTTGCGCCACTTAGCATCAGCCTTTCGATTTGTTCTCAACTCCAAAACTCTAATCCCCTTAACTGGCAAAGGATTTAAAAGCTGCCGAAGTTGCGACCACGAACTTATCAAAATATACTCAACCCCATAAGTAGCGCATAATTGAGCAAAATCTACATTCTGGGGCGTGCCAAAAAACTCTTCAAAAGGCGGTTCAAACTTCGCAACAGGTAACATTTCAAATATACCGCCTCCATTATTATTAATCAAAATAATCGTCAGATGACCGATTAATTTATTTCGTAACAAAAAACCGTTAGTATCGTGTAACAAAGACAAATCTCCCGTCAACATCACGCTGCTTTGATTGCGATGGGCAATCCCTAAAGCAGTTGACAAAGTGCCATCAATCCCATTAGCACCGCGATTGAAAAAAGGTTGAATACCAGAGTTATTTGGTTGCCAGAAAAATTCAACGTCTCGCACTGGCATACTGTTAGCAATAAATATAGGAGTTTCTGGCGGTAAAACTTGGGAAATTAACCAAGCAGCTTTGCCTTCAAATAAATGCTCGATCGCAGACATGGTTTCGTCGATGCGTTGTCTAACTTTTGCTTCGAGGTTACACCATGTTTTGAGATAGTCACTTATATATTTGGGTTCAAATTTAACGATTTCAGCTAATTGTTCTACCGAGATTCGCCAATGAATTGTTTTACCGTGAAGTGCATCAAAATTGTGATGACTGGGGTCAATTATCCATCTGGTTGCTTGGCTATTACTTAACCAATTGCGTAACTCTTTACTGGTGGGTAATTCTCCAATTTGGATAACGATTTCTGGTGTTAACTCTTTGGCTAATTGTTGATTGCGTAAAATTAAATCATAAGTCGAGATTAAATAAGGATTGATTTCGGTGTAATTTCTTAACGGCGATAATCCTTCCGCTAAAACAGGCCATTTTAAAGTTTGAGAAAGGTGAGAAATTGCTTGACAATATTGTTTAGGGAATGATGGTTGAGTAGTGCCGACAACAATTATTCCTTTTTCAAATTGTAGCAAAGAATAAACATCATTTCCTAGTTTTATATTCTGTGTTATGGGAAAGGAGGAAGTAGAGAGAAAATTGAAGAATTGTTCGATATCAAATTGGGATTGCAGTTGATTGGCGGCGGGTTCGGGAATGGGGGGTAAGGGATCGCGAAAGGGTATGTTAAGATGTACTGGGCCTGGGGTTGGCGAGAGCGATCGGTCCCAACTATGAATTATAGTTTGCCGCAAATAATTGAGCATTCCGATGTCTAATGATGGTACGGCTAATTCGGTTTGCCAGTTAGGATAATTGCCGTACAATTTCACTTGATCGATGGTTTGTCCGGAATGACAATCGCGCAATTCGGGGGGCCGATCGGCTGTTAATATTAACAGAGGAATGCGGCTTTCTCTTGCTTCAATGATAGCCGGATAAAAGTTTGCGCCAGCAGTGCCGGAAGTACAAACTAATGCTACTGGCAATCGCGACTTTTTGGCAATTCCCAATGCAAAAAAAGCGGCTGAACGTTCATCTAAAATGGGGATTGCTTCTACTCTTTTTTGTTGAGCAAATGCAATGGCGAGAGGCGTAGAACGAGAACCGG
>CAZJJR010000084.1:0-2448 GCA_964546365.1 uncultured bacterium
CACATCGCATTGTGGTCTTTGCAATTAGTTTGCGGATGGCGCTTCTGCGTATGAATGAAATCGGGGAACTTGAGGGGATCGCGGATAAAGAACACTGGAGTATTGTTACCCGTCAGATCCCAGTTCCCTTCCTCAGTATAAAACTTGACTGCAAAACCTCTGGGGTCGCGTTCCGCATCTGCTGAACCTTTTTCGCCACCTACGGTAGAAAAACGGAGCAGAACATCTGTTTTTTTACCTATTTCCGAGAATAACTTGGCTTTACTATATTGGGTGATGTCTTGAGTAACTGTAAAAGTTCCGAAAGCCGCCGCACCTTTAGCGTGAACCACTCGTTCTGGGATACGTTCTCGATTAAAGTGAGCCAGTTTTTCCATCAAATGAAAATCTTGCATCAATACCGGGCCTCGTGGCCCAGCAGTGAGGGAATTTTGATTATCTGCAACTGGAATCCCTTCTGCGGTCGTTAAATTGAAGTGTTCGGTCATAAGTATACGCTTTTACTTGGTTAAGCAGATTGAGTAGAAACTCATTCACCTTAAATAAAGTCGGTATGAGTTCAATTTACTAAATCATAGTCGTATCGACTTTGTTTTACTAGGGTCTGACAAAAAATTTAATACTTTGTTACATAAGGAAGCGGTTTGGCAGCAAAAAATCATTAAAAGTAAAGTAGTCCATTAATGAGCGTGCTTTCCAACCAAGGAAGGATCGATGTGCCGTAACCCAACATAACCCTGATTACGCATCTCCAACATAGAATTTAGAAACATTTCATGAAACATCTCTACAAAGGTTCTAGTTAACGCACTTACATAAAATAAAAAAAGCTATAAGTAAGCAAATACATCAACATTGATAGATTTAACAGGTTGTGATTCTCTATGTAACATTTTTTTGATTTAGACTCATTTTAAAATAAAGAAACCCAAACTACAAAAAGAATAAAGTTATGAAGCGAACTTTTACGGCAAGTGTATAGCAAGAGGGTAGTTGGTTTGTAGCTCAATGTTTAGAAGTTGATATTGCTAGCCAAGGAGAGACAGAAGCAGAAGCATTGAGTAATCTGAGTGAAGCTTTGTCACTGCATTTTGAGACACCATTAGCCACTATCACCCCGCAAATGTAGTGTTATAATTTTACCATAAACAGATTGAGAAATTAATTACATGATCGTAACTGACTTATTACCAATGCTGCAAAATTTATCCCGCGCTGATAAGCTACGAGTTATCGAGTTTTTGCAATCGGAATTGGCTAAAGAAGAAACTATTTCTCTGCTTAAAAATGGACAAAATTATGAGGTTTGGTCGCCTTATGATGCTTTTGAAGCTGAGAATATCCTGGGAAAAATGTTAGAGGAAGATCGAGCAAATCAAGATGCTTAATTCAGAAAGATACTCTTTTATTGAAAAAAGCAATAATTCAGGAGAAAGAGTTTTTGCGCCCTATTTACCTATCACATTGAATTATCAAAATCTTTCTTTGCAGATATCTGGGCTATTGGATACAGGGGCTAGTGTTAATGTTTTACCTTACGAAATTGGATTACAATTAGGGGCAGTTTGGGAAGAACAGACAATTTCAGTTTTATTAACTGGTAATTTGGCTCAATTTCCGGCGCGTGGTTTAATTGTGTCAGCTACAATTGGTCAATTTGCGCCTGTTCGTTTAGCTTTTGCTTGGACGCAAACTAATGATGTACCTTTGATTTTGGGGCGGCAAAATTTCTTTTCGGAATTTGATGTTTGTTTTTATGGTTCTCAGTTAGCTTTTGAAGTTTGTCCGAAGCAAAGTCGCTGAAATTAATCAGTATTCATCCTTTACCTTCCAGAATGTTGAAAATTGATAAATCATCACGCCCATTAACTGTAGGGGCGAAGCATTCGGGCGACAATATATCTGGGTAATCAACAATTTATATTCCCGAATGCTTCGCCCTCCCCCCGCGATAATTTATATACACAACAATTTTTATATCAACACAGATAGGGCGAAGCATTTGGATACACAAATTTTGGTAATGCTTCATAAATTATCACATCAGGACAGGGCGAAGCATTTGGATATAAACATTTTGGTTACGCCACATAAATTACCACATCAGGACAGGGCGAAGCATTTGGATATAAACATTTTAGTTATGCCACATAAATTACCACATCAGGACAGGGCGAAGCATTTGGATATAAACATTTTAGTTATGCCACATAAATTGTCGCCCAAATGCTTCGCCCCTACAAATTTTCCCTCATTTTCTCTCTCATCCAACCGACAATATTTGCAATTAAATTTGGTTGACTCGGTGAAAAAGTTTGCAACCCAATTTCCCCGGTTTCCCACACTACACAAATCGCGCCATCAAATTTGCTCAAAGCTTTCAGAAATGTATCGCTAAATCCTGTGGGTGTGGCTGTGAGTGCTGTGGAATCGTAGCAGATGAAAAAC
>CAZJJR010000084.1:2509-11431 GCA_964546365.1 uncultured bacterium
TTGCATTGTTTCTGGATATCCATTCTGCCACTCTGGACAATTTTGATTTAGCATCAGGTCGTAAATTTCTGGGGCGGGGTTTTCGGGGTCGATGATTTGGTGTGTGTCGATGCAAATTAGCTTGACTTTGCTGCATAATTCGGGTTGATTGTTAATAGCTTCGGCAATGACTTGGGGTAAGTTTGCTATGTTGAGGTTTGCTGTTGCGGTGTTGGTAAGGGTGTCTTGGTGCCAAGCTTGGTAGAATTCGGGGTAGGGCAGATTTTGGGTACAGTGCCAGATGATATCGTAGCAACTTTCATATCGACCAAAGTCATATACATATATGTTATCTTCTAGTAAGCAATCCTTCAAAACTTTGACAACGTGCAGCATCATAGATTTATCCAAAATATTCTTTAAATATTCAAATTCTTCGTAAAATATATGATAGTTAATAGAGTAAAGAAGTAAGTTTAATAAAACGTTTATTTGCAAAAAATTATTTTGCGTAACTTTACTTAAAATATGAGATGCCGAGAAAAAAGTAGATTCATCTTCTGCCGTGTAGAGTAAATTTAAAAAAGTATTTAATGCTACAGGGTTATTTTTGTCAATTAACCATAGGCTTCGAGCAGAGTGTAATCTAGTATTTTCATCTGCATTTGGTTGAGTTAACTCTACTAAAGTAGCTAATGCTAAAGGATCGTTTTTATCAATTAACAATAAACTATGAGCCGCTCTCCAACGAATAAATTCGTCCTGAGCCTTTTGAATTAGCTCTTTCAAAGCATTAACTACAATCGGATTATGTTTGCTGCTTTTCCCTAAGCTATCAATTGCTTGCATACGATTCTTTTCATTCTCACCTGAGTATTTTTGTATAAATTCAACGATAGCATTTTCTGTATTTGAGTTCTTTTGGGCAATTACTCCTAATTGATATAATGCTTGATTTAGGATATAATTATCTTTATAATTTTGGGTTAAATTTACCAAAGCATTGATAGCTTTAGGTTCAGATTCACCAACTTTACCTAAACTATCGACGGCTATAATCTTGGTATCTTCATTTTGAGATTTATCAATTAATTCTATCAAAACAGAGACAACTTTTTGATTACCTTTACCTATTTCGCCTATAATTCTAGCGGTCTGCTTAAGGATATCTTCATTCTGAGATTTTTGTATTAAATCTACCAGTGTATCAACGGCTTTTGGGTTCCCTTTCTCAATTTCATTCAAACTTTCTGCTGTTCGCATTCGCATATTTTCATCCTGACAAGTTTCTAGTATCCTTACTAAGGTAGCAATAGGTGTTGAATTATCTGGATCGACGTATGCTAGATTAAAAGCAGCCTCCATTCTGTTTTGTTCATTTGGTGAATTTTTGATTAATTCTAATAATGCAAAAACAGCTTTAGGATTTTTTGGATCGATTTTCCCTAAGTTTTCCGCAGCATAACGGCGGCTATATTCATCTTCACCGCTTTCCACTAACTGCACTAATGCAGAAATCGCTTTAGGGTTTTGTTGACCGATATCTCCTAAATAACAGATTGCTTCGACATGAGGAGTTAAAGAGTGACAAAACTTCAGTAAATCTAATAAAGCATCAACTGCATTAATACTTTTTGTATAAACCAGCGCTTCTCTAGCACCCTCTTCTATTGGTGCAAGAAATTCTATCCAAGTTTGTTCTTCAGCATCTAAATACCCAAAACCCCACTTAACTATTTGCGATACTATTTCATCTGCCTTACTACATTTAAATTCTGTAATTCCCGCTGCGGCTAGAAAGTAGGCTCGATACCAATAAAAGTTACTATTTCCGCACCCATCCTCAAATGCTACTAACGCCTTAATAAACTCCTCCTTCTGCTGCGTTTTCACATCCCCTCGCCCCAACCAAAGCAAAATTACCTCTCGCCACTGCCTCTCAAAAATGCGGTAACTGCCAGAAGAAACAGGGGGAATTTGGTGAAGTAAGAAAAAGTGCCAATCCTCAATTGCACAAGCGGCAAAATATTCCTGAAACGTCGGATGGAAGAAAGCGTAAACAGGCTTTTTCGTGCGGGTATCCCTGTCAACTAAAACCAACCATCCCAATTCATCTGCTAAATTAAACCACTCCTCCTCCATCTGCTCAATGGCAAAATCTTGCTCAATCCGAAACCGATTCACGCTTTCCATTGCCGCTAAAGCCAACTTTGCCAAAGCTTGTTGAATCTGTTTTTTATCCCTCTGGTTTAATACTCGCTGTTTCTTCTCGAATTCCTCTTGTTTCCACTCAAAAAAATAAGTAGTAAACTGCTCGTAAAGTGCCGCCTTTGTTTCCGGCAATTCCTGTTCCGGTACGCACCAAGACTGACACAACATCGACAACCGCAGGGGATTGCGTACCAGTTCTTTGATTCGCTCTTTTCCGGGTTCTTTTAACTCTCTTGTTAAGCGTTTTCCCTGTTCTCGCCAAAAAGTTTCATGCCTACAATTGCGCCGTTTCTCATCCTGACTCGCCTCCTCAAACCACTGGCGAATAAACTCATCCACATCATCGGGTTCAAATTCCAAAGTTTTATAAGTATCAAAATTTGTCAGGGTATTGCTAATCGCCGCATCCCAAACATTCAAACGGCAAGTTAGCACCACCCGCGCCTTTCCCACCCAGTCTGTCAGTTGTTCCCGAATTCTCGCCAACGCCTCGATAGGGGAACTCGCCGCCATTTCATCCACCCCATCCAACAGCAACCACACCTTACCCCCTGCGAAAAGTTGCTTGAATTCTTTTCTAATTTCTGGCGTGACATTTTCGGCATCAAAATCGATAAATTGCAATGCTTTGGAGAGCCAATTATTGAGTAAATAATCGGCAATTGTGCTATCCCGTAAATCTGCCAAGCGAATACAAATCGGAAAATTCGGGGAATTTTTCGCCAACCGTTCCGCCAGTTCTCCTAACAGCGTAGTTTTCCCTGCACCCGGTTCGCCAATAATCGCAATATGCTTGCCTTTTTCCGTGTGATTTTCGGCAATAACTTTCTGGAAAAAAGCATCATCTTTATAAGTTTGGACGATTTGCAGTTCTGGTTCTTTCTGCGGTGGCGACTCTTCCCCAGTAGCGTTTCTTCTGGGGTTTGGTGTTTTGGGACGTTCCATTAATCCCAAGGGAACGTAAATATTTAATTCATATTGTTGTGCTGTTGCTTGGCGGCGGAGGTGTTGGGTTGTTAATACTTTGGTGCAGATTTCGCGCCAGTCAATTGTCAGGTTACTCGGTTCCTGATAATTCCCATATTCACGTTTTAACCAGTCTCGTAATGTCTGGAATTTCCCCTTTTTGTCGGATTTAAGATTAGGACAACTTTGATGAAAAGCTTCATAAACCTTTCCCAACCTTCTTTGTAAGGTGACTTCACTGATATTTAAACTGGTAGCCACTTGTGCATCTGACTTAGATTCGTCGAGACTTTCTTGAGCAAACTTTGTCAAAAAAGCTTTTCTATCATCGCCGTCAAATAAACCATGCTTATCAGCTACTTTTTTCAGAAAGTCATCCCAAGACAGCATATTAGCTCTACATAATCCTTGACAACATGATAACTGAAATTAGCTAAATCGCCAATAAAATTAATTTTGATACCTTTTGATACTTTGTTGATACCTTATCGATAGCATCTAGTGGGTTCTTGTTTAAAAAGCTATTGTCTAATGGATTTATCAAGTTGATTATGAGTTTGGAAATCCAAAAATGAGTACCCAATTATTAAAAGCCATCCTTTCTCAAAATCCAGAAATTCAGCTTTTCATTTTGTTGGCTTTCGTCAGTTATTCGCAGCATCAAAGTATTGAAATTAAGCCAAAAACCAAATTGACAAAACAAAAGCTGATTTTGATTGGTTCCCAGGTAGGTGAATTTGGAATTGTTAATATTATAGGATGGTTCGATCCTATTTCAGGTTTATCTGTTGGTTTTTGCTTCTTCCTTTGGCATTTGGTACAAGCTTTGATTGCAGAAAGAAAGGATGATTAAAGCCCACCTGGGGTTCAAACCCCAGGCTAATAGCGAAAGTCGGTTAAAACCGACTGAAATAATAATAATAAAAATTAATTCTTCAGTCCACTAAGCGTGGACTTTCGCTATTAGCCCGGAAATTGATTTCCGGGCGTGTGAAGAAAGCAGATGCAAGATATCAGCTAAATTAGACTATAATTTTATACAGATGCCTAAGCTCAAATTCTCTAGAAGGAAGTTAGCAATCAAATGCTAAAAAAAGTAGAACTTCATAACTTTAAAAGTCATCGCTCTACACAACTAATTTTAGATGATTCTCGCCTTCACGCCCTAGTAGGACAGAACAGTTCTGGTAAAACATCTGTTTTGCAGGCATTACATTATCTTAGTAGACTTGCCAATTACGAAAATTCATCATTTGCACATATTTTTCAGTATGAAAGAGCGCCCGAATTTATTACAACAATTGGGCAAAATAATATGTTTGTTACTGCAAGCGGTTTCTGGGGCTATAAGAACCGAAAAAATTGGGAAGCTTCCTATAAATGGCAACAAAGCGTTAATCCTCCTTGGTTCCCAGTAGCATCATGGAAAGTCGATCCTAAAAAAGATAGTTCGGAAGATCCTGATTTGGCGTGGATGGAAAATGTACAGCGAGAGAGATATGGTATTAGAGAGGAGGAAAATAGTTTGGAAGGATGGAAAAGCTCGTTGAGCAATGCTCCAGATCCCATACCGCAAGCTTTGAGATACACAGTTCACCTAAAGCTAGTAGCTAATAACCTTGCTAAAGCATCTTACAGTGATGCAATTACGCCGCGAGTTGAGTTTGATGGTTCAGGTTTAGCACCTACTTTAGACTATCTTCGTAACGAAGATCCAGATCGATTTCAATCCTTACAAGAAATGTTAAAAAGAATTGTGCCAGGGGTACAAAAAGTAGGGATAAGGCGAGCTAAAGTTCTAGTTAATCGCCAACGCTTAATCGAAGTCGATGGAAAATCTATTTCCTACGAAGAAAGTCAGGAAATGGCAGGACAAGAAGTTGTCCTAGACATGAATACGGGTGAAAAAATACCAGCATTTGCTATTAGTGAAGGAACTATGCTAGCGCTGGGATTATTGACTGTTTTAATGAATCCTAATCAACCAAATTTAGTATTATTAGATGATGTCGAGCAGGGACTTCATCCGAAAGCGCAACGAGAATTGATTGCTGTTTTTAAGGAAATTATTCAAGCTAACCCGAATCTGCAAATTATTTTTACTACTCATTCTCCCTATATTGTGGATGAACTTACGCCTTCTCAAGTCCATGTATTAAGTAACGCTAATTCAGGTTTTACTAGTGCTAAACGATTGGACGAACATCCTGATGTAGAATGGGCAAAACAAACTTTAACCACTGGCGAATTTTGGGATGCGGAAGGGGAAGATTGGGTATTGCAGGAGAAATAAATGATTGAGTTTGTGGTGATTGTAGAAAGTAGTGCAGATGCACGAACCGCTACAAAATTAGCCGATCGCGTTTTAGTAGAAAAAGTTGATTGGTTAGACGATGAGCAACTTCAATATTTATTTCAGTGGAGTGGTATACAAGAAAATACTGAATATTCCTGTTGGAAAGATATTAATCAAATTATTACTTTTTTTAAAAGTTTAGGATTTCGTCTACCAAGATATTTAGGTCATGGTAAAGATGGAGCATTAAAAACTGATGGCGCAGCGGCTATAAAAATTTTGAATTTAGTACGATTTCTTCAGAAAACACGACAGATTAAAGCGGTTATTTTTATTCGTGATTTAGATAATCAACCTGAGCGAAGAAAACATATCGAGGAAGCGCGTTCAGAACATATCGATCGACAACCTAAATTAGAAATTATTATCGGTACAGCCGACAGAAACCGAGAAGCTTGGGTTTTAAATGGTTTTATTCCACTTAGTCAAGAAGAAACACGAATTTTTGAAGAGATAAAAACTAAATTAAATTTCGATCCTTGCGAGGAGTCACACAGATTACGATCTAAATCATTTGAAGAACCCGATCGAATTAGAAATCCTAAAGTTATCGTCGAAAAACTTACAGACGGAAAAATGGAACGGGAACAGCAATGTTGGGAAGAGACGAGTTTGGCACATCTAAGAGAAAGAGGTATTCATACAGGTTTAACCGCTTATATTAATGAGATCGAGGAACGATTGATTCCGATTATTTTATCTGAATAAAAGACTAACCACCAAATGCCCCAACGAATAGCCCCAACGAATAGAATTCGTAGCTACACAAACAAAACCCGCCTACGCGGGTTAAGAAAAGTCCGCGAAGGCGGACTCGTTTGTGTAGCCCCAGGTTTCAACCTGTAGGCCGATCGAGTACACTAAATAGATGATTAAATTCCTCGGCATCGATCTCGGTTGGAAAACAGGCGCAAGTGGATTATGTTGCCTAAATTGGCAAGATAACCAATTACATCTATTAAATTTAGATTGCATCGTATCAATTACCGATATCCTCACTTGGATCGATACTTATGCACCAGCACCAGAACCCGCTATCGTTGCAGTTGACGCCCCAACTCTGATTCCCAATGCAACAGGAATGCGCCTACCAGATAAACTCACTCACAAACATTTTCATCGCTATCACGCCGCCTGTTATCCTGCTAATTTAGGACGCCCTTTTGCTCAACGAACGGTGGAATTTGGCTTAAGTTTAGAAGCATTGGGTTTCGTTCACGCGCCAACTATAGAAACGCAAAAATTAAGCAGATTTCAAATCGAAGTATTTCCGCATCCAGCTATTGTTAATTTATTCGGTTTAGAACGCATCCTCAAATACAAAAAAGGTAAACTTTCCGAACGTCGGGCAGAATTAATTAAACTTCGAGAATACATTTTAGATTGTTTGCCAACTCTAGAACCCGCTCTTAAATTAGATGCTTTACCTGAAATTCCTTTTACTGGTTCGGCATTGAAAAATGTAGAAGATAAACTAGATAGTTTAATTTGTGCTTATGTAGCTGCTTACTGGTGGTATTGGGGTTTGGAAAAAAACATAGTTTTAGGCGATCGCGAAACTGGTTACATCGTGATTCCCAGCCGAAAAGTTACGGCGCTTTCCATTTGAATGGGTACATAGAAACCCGGTTTCTTGAAGAAACCGGGTTTCTATTCGGATTAAGCGATCGCATTTTTCATCAATTTATCCAAATTCAAATAAAATAAAATTTTACTATCTTCAAGTTGAATCGCTTTTTCGATCGCATCTGACACTTTACCCTGCTGATAAATTTCTGGAACATCCCCAAACTTATCTTCTGCAACTTCTAAAACACTAGGTATTTCCGGAACCGCGATCCCAAAATTTTGCCCATCGATTAGAGTACAAATAATCAAATACTGCCGTTCTCTATCATCGCGACTACTCACTAAAAGTTGAGAAGGATCGATAATAGTAATTATTTCATTGTTATAAGATATTAAACTACGTCCGCTTTTTGAAACACCGTGAAGTTTAAAATTATTGAGAATGCGATACACTCGTTCAATAGAGATAGCATATTTTTCACTACCTAATTGAAACACAACTAATTTGCGAGCGAGAGTACGATTAGGAATAAAGCGTTTACTACGGAAGCGTCGAGTCATTCGATTTTAGATTTTAGATTGACTTTGAAGAGAGTTGAGGATTTTAGTCGGATTTAATTTTTAATTAATTTAGCGATCGCATCTAATAACTGAATTTCATTATAAGGCTTAGTAAAATATTCTACTGCGCCCAATTCCATTGCCATTTGGCGATGTCTTGCGCCGGAACGAGAAGTTAACATTGCCACCGGAATAGAAGCTAATTTGGGATTTGATTTGATATTTCGTAATAGTTCAAATCCATCCATCCGAGGCATTTCGATATCAGCAATTACTAAATGACAATCCATAGCTTGTTCTAATTTTAACAAAGCATCTTGACCATCTTTAGCTTGAATTACTCGATAACGAGCGCGAGTAAGAGTGACAGATAATAACTGCCGAATAGTATAAGAATCATCTACTACTAAAATTTGTGGTTGAGAAACAGGAGGGGGTGGAAGTATTTCCGTAGTTGACCAATTAGGGGATTTAGAAGATATTGAAATAGCTGGACTACCGTGATTGTAAAATTGCTCGATTAAATCATCTACATCTAAAATTGTCACGACTTCACCATCACCCAAAATCGTGCAACCAACTATACCGCTAGGTTTAGATAAAGGAGAAGGTAAAGGTTTAACCACGATTTCTTGCTGACCGATAATCCGTTCGATCGCAACTGCTAACACCCCTTCACTACCAGCTAAAATCATCACCGGAATGTAATCTTGGTTCAAAGGATCGGGAGAAGGGCCATCAGGGTGCGGTAAGTTATATTTGAGTAATTCTTGCAAACGAACCAAGCGAATAAACTCACCTTGCCATCTTAACATGGGGTGGTTTCCTGCCATGTGAATTTCGTTACCTTGAATGTGAAGAATTTCTTCAACTGCATCTAAGGGAACTGCGATCGTATTGCGATCGACTCTCACCATCAAGGCATCGGTAATCGAAAGCATCAGCGGCAATTTCAAAATAAAACTCGTGCCTTTACCGGGACGCGAATCTACTTTTACATTGCCTCTTACTTGTCGCAAATTATTACGAACCACATCAAGTCCTACCCCTCTACCAGAAAGATCGGTAATTTGACTAGCCGTACTAAAACTAGGCCAAAATAGAAACTCGTAAAGTTCGGGAATTTGAAGATTAGATGCTTGTTCGGCTGGCAACAATTCCATTTTGATTAACTTATTTCGGATTTCTTCCGGATCGATTCCCCTCCCATCATCGGTAACGGTAATAATAGTTTGTCCCCCTTGATGACGCGCTTCAATTTCAATTTGTCCGGTGGCGGG
>CAZJJR010000084.1:11493-12015 GCA_964546365.1 uncultured bacterium
CGTAACAAATGTACTAAAGGTTCTCGCAAAGCATCTACTAAACCTTCATCAATTTTAGTATCTCTTCCCAATAACAACAGATTCACATCTTTGTTGTAAGCGTGACTTAATTCTCGCAATGCTCTCGGTAAGTGATCGACAGCGCGACTAAAAGGCACCACGCGCAACTGCATCACGCGACTTCTCAATCGATCGGTAATTCGACGCAGTTGATCGGTACTCCGCTCGAATTTAATCGCTAATTCATCGATCGCGCTAGCAGATTGCGCGATCGTTTGAGTAACTTCAATGACTTCTGTAGCAGTGGCGTGAAATTCCGTATATCGATCTAATTCCAAAGCATCAAAAATCCCTTGATGAAGTGGATTTTTTCCTTTATTTTCGCTTCCTTCTCTTTTTCCTTCACTTGCCAACGTATCGTATTCTTCTCTGAGTTGACTACCAAATTGACGCAAAGTTAAAATGCTTTTGCGAATGCGTTTAGTTTCAGTCCGTAACTGCGCTTCTTGAACCTCAAAATTG
>CAZJJR010000084.1:12052-16017 GCA_964546365.1 uncultured bacterium
AATAATTAACTCTGTTAAACGTTCCACATCTACTCGAATTGTAGGACGTTGCCATGTAGTAGGCGAGGGAGTAAGGGAAGGAGAAACAGAGGGCAAAGAGAGCAAAGGTAAGGGAGAAGAGGATAAATTTTCCTGCGTTATTTCGCTTTCCTGCTCTTCTTCCGTGTCTCTATCCTCATTTACAGCAGGCGGTAGTTTAATTTCTTCTCCCTGCAAAATTTGGGTGCGAATTGTTTGCAAATTTTGAGCAATTCTCCATCCAGAGGATTGCAATTGTTCTACCGTTAGATCGGGTGTATCGATCGAAGCTCTTAATTGCTCGGCAATTTCAGCTAACAAGGGTAGTTGTAACATTCCTGCTACCCCGGAAATTTGGTAATAAATATCGTTAATTGCCGCTAAAGTTTGAGTTAAGTTATCTGCATTGCATTGGGATATTTCTGTTTCTAATTGGCTAAAAACCGATACTAATTCGCTTTCAAATATAGACTTAATAACTGTCATATTCAGCGAATTATTAATCGATGCAATCGTCTTTTCTTCTTGCTTGCCGTACTTAGATTCCAGTTGGGTTTTAATTTGAGCGATCGCCTCCATATCAGCGAGCGTAGCGCTTTCCAAATCCGGCAAATTTTCGTATGTGTAGGTGATTCCCGCTGCAATCGCCACAGCATTATTCTTTTGGAAACAAGCGCGATCGGCAATTTTTCTTAGGCTGTCTACCCCTTTAAGTAAAGCCGTTATCGTCTGCGGTTCTAACTGAGAAAGTTCTTCGCTATCTCGTAAAATTGCAAAGCAATCCTCTAAAGAATGAGCCGCTTTTGATAAACTGTCCAAACCAAACATTGAAGCAGAACCCTTAATTGAATGAGCGGCTCGAAAAAGAGTTTTAACCGATTGCAAGCGCTCTTCAAATATTTGGTTATTTTCTAAAGCTAGCAGGTTAGTTTCCAAACATTGCAAAAATTCCTGAGTTTCCGCAATAAATATACCAATTAAATCATCGAATTCTTCAGATTCCATATATTTTTTTCTTGAAGACTAACTACGGAAGTTCGCCACCGAATTTTGTAACTTATTAACCGCTACAGATAGCCCATACAAAGAAGTTTGTACCTCCATAGATTTTTGAGCAGTAGTATTAGAAATAGTATTTACTTGCTGCATACTACCAGAAATTTGTTCGGCAAAATTTACTTGTTTTTTAGCAGCACGGGTAATATTTTGGATTAAACCATTCATCTCTCGACTCACTTCAATAATTGCGATCAAGTTAGTCTTAGCTTCGGCAGCTAATTGAGTACCTTCTACTACTTCTTGAGTACCCGATTCCATCGCTGCCATCACTTTACTAATTTCGTCTTTAATAGCGCTCACGATCTCGGAAATTTCTTCCGTTGCGGAAGCCGACCTTTCCGCTAATTTACGCACTTCTTCCGCTACTACTGCAAAGCCTTGTCCTTGTTCGCCAGCCCTCGCCGCCTCAATAGTTGCATTCAAAGCCAGCAAGTTAGTTTGAGCGGCAATCTGAGAAATTGAGTTAACAATTTTACCGATTTGTTGGGAGCTTTCTCCCAATCTTTTCATCATTTTTGATGTTTGGGCGATCGTTTGGCGCAGTTCGTTAATTCCTTCTACGGTTCGGTCTACCGCTAGTCCACCTGCTTGGGCAGTTTGAGCAGATTGCTCTGCAACTTCTTCGGCTCTTTTTGCTACATCAGAAACATCTTTAATTAAATTTACCATTCGTTCAATTTGTTGCAACATTCCATCAATTTGTTCTACTTGATGGTGTGCTTGTTCGGTTAGCTGACTGGTGTTGTTAATAGAAGTACTAGTAGCAGTATGTACTTCTTTAGAAAGGTCTTGAATAGCATTAACTACTTTCCTTAGAGAGCTAATCAAAAAGTTAAAAGAATCCGCCACAGCGCCCAAAGAATCATTAGTTACTTGAGCGCGAACTGTCAAATCTCCCTTGGCTGCACCTTTAATTTCATTTAGTAATTTTAAAACTTGTTGATTGATATAATCGGCTTCTTCTTTTCGTTCGGCTGCTAGCCTTTCTAATCTTTCTTCCGCTAGTTTCCGTTCGGTAATATCAAAGCGGATACCGATGTATTTAACAATTTCGCTGTTAGCATTATAAATAGGGGCAATAGTAGAATCTACCCAGTAAAACGAGCCATCTTTTCTTTTATTTTTTATTTGCCCTTTCCACACTTGACCTTTAGTAATGGTTTCCCACATATCGGCAAAGAATTTTTGTGAATGGTAACCGGAATTAATTAACCGATGATTTTGATTGAGTAATTCTTCGCGACTGTAGCCAGAAATTTTCGTAAAATTATCGTTAACATAAGTAATAATTCCATCAGCATCTGTTTCGCTGACGATCGCAGCCTGATCCAGGGCATCTTGACGAATGTTCAATTCATTTTGCAATTTCTGTAGTTCGTGATTAGAATGAATTAACTCGGTTGTCCTCTCATTCACTCTTTTCTCCAAATCTGCATTTAAGCTGCGAAATTCTTCTTCTGCCTTTAGGCGTTTCATATCTACGGCATTTAAAAGTCTGACGTTCCACCAAATTATCACGCCAAAAATGGCAATACTTATCACTGCTTGAAGAGATATGGCAAGTTCCGTATCGTAGTTTTTTCCCCGATGACCGACTAAAATTAACCAACCAACTACAGGTGGAATTCCCACTATTGCTATAGCTAAACGTCTAGCGATCAAACCTCCTATGTTTTGGCCGATCAAAATGGTCATTAATCCTTGTTCTGGACGACTAAATAAAATGCCTATACAAAGTATCAAAAATGCAACTGCTGTATGCAGTGCCATTTGGGTGTAGGAACTGATACCGTAAAGAGAGCTAACGCTATATATATAACCGAGTAGCCCGACAAAAGCGACAAAAGAAGCTGCGATGGTGAGTGTTTGAGCTAGTTGATATTTAGTTTTTTTCAAAAGTAAGAAAAGCGCCGTACCCAGCAAGACAAAGTTGACTGCGGTATTCGCCCCCATGCGTCCGGGCGAAGCAGTTCCGACTGCTGTTCGGGCATCTTTAAATAACAGTTCGTCTATGCCGAAATTCCATCCAAAAATATATTGTAATAAGGTAAGTAAGCCGATCGTAAAAACTGCGATCGCGCAAATCCTCGCCCATTTTTCTTGGGGAGAAATCGTAGTTTGAGAAGGAAAAGATGACAAAAACTTTTCTATTTCCCCCCGTCTTTTTTTTCGGTTGATTTTTTTCTGAGATTGATGCCACATCCACAAGCTTGTCCCTGCCAGCACCAAACCAATTGCCGTATTCGCTTTCATCGTAACTAACCCGGGCAAAATGCTTTTTAAGCTGGCAATGTTGAATATCCAACCCAGAATCACGATACAGCCGATCGCAATCGTTATAATGCTAGCTTTTCTAGAAATATCTTGTAATTTAACGATTATTTCTTCTACAGACATTTGGTTGACTATCTCTGTGGAATCTTCCATATAAAAATCTCCCTGTTTTTTTTGGATGCTAGTTTCTCAGAATTTATTTAAATTCTTTCTTATTCCAACCAATCATCAACTATATTAGTTAAATTAGCGATTGCTTAGCCTGCATCTCCACCATATTAGTTAAAGAAATTGCCTCTATATCTAAAATCATTAGCAAACGTCCTTGATAATCATATAAACCCCGTAAAAAAGGAGCCAATTCTTCACTTACATCTACTGCTGAAACAATTTGTTCTGTATTTAAAGGTACTACTCCTTCCACAAAAGAAACTGCCAAACCCATTCGCATTGATGATAGTCTCATATCATTAGGATCGGGGGTTTCTACGATCAAAATTCGACTTTCCGAAGCATCCCGATGCACTGGCGTTACATTCAGCAAACGACCGAAATCTCCTACTGCGAGAATTTCACCGCGCAGGTTGGTTAATCCCAACCAAAACGGCACGATA
>CAZJJR010000084.1:16068-20972 GCA_964546365.1 uncultured bacterium
TACTTCTCGCACTGCCATTAAATCCAGGGCAAACAAGCTTTTATCTTGACCAAACAGAACAAATTTTTTATTTGTCATTTGTCATTGAGTAACGTTTACTAAACAATTACCGATGACTTAAATTTAAGATACATTGGCTCTATTAGCTATTAACCATTAGTTTTTTTACGATGTCAATTAATTGTTGCGGATCGAAAGGTTTAGTAACGTAAGCATCCGCACCCATATCCATCCCCCATATTTTATCTATAGCAGTATTTTTTTGAGTGCAGAATACCACTGGTAAATGTTTGGTTTTTTCATTCCCCCGCAGTTCTCGCACCACTTCAAATCCATTCATCGTAGGCATTACTACATCTAGAATCACCAGATCCGGAGGCGATTCATCAATGCGGGCGAGTGCTTCATCTCCGTCATTCGCTCGTTCAACGGTAATGCCTGCTTCTTGTAAAATGCGACAAATAATTTCTAATTCGGTAGCTATATCATCCACCACTAATACTTTTGACATTTTTTCGTTCGTCCTTGATGATTTTAGTTATTAGTAGCTAATAAAAGTGGATAGTAGGTATTGAGTAGCGATAGCGGGATGATTTTAGACCAATTCACGTAAAATTTGTCATAAATCTTTCCTTTTGCACGAATGCGGATGAAGTTTGCGTAGTCGTTTTATTAGAGTTGTTAACGCAGATTTGGTATTCCTAACTGGCGATCGGTAATTACCAATTCACTTATTTCCGTATCGTTAATCTTTCTCCCTTGTTCCTACTCCCCCCTGCTGTGAATAATAAACGTGATGGCAATTGAGCGAACTGGTAGTCGGTAGGGCTGGTGGAATAATTTTCTTTTTTCCATTCTCCACTACCTACTACCCGTTACCAGCCTCAAAGACAATAACTAGCCACTGACATCACTATTAGTCTGCCCAAAGAACCAATCCCAAATCGTAGGGACTGCTGAGATATTGATGTTTGGGAAGCACCCGCAGGGACATTCCTTGTAAACCGCTGGAGGTATAAGTAATGTTGCCCGTATAAATGCTAATTCCCGAATTCGGTTCAGAACCTTGATAATCCATCGCCGCTGGCACCCCGTTAACGATGTTACCAGTAGCATCCACCAAACCAGTATAAAGTTCTACTTGCACGTCATTTGCTGCCAAGCCTGCCAAATTAACTCGTGCTTTCACATTAATAGTTTGGTTAACTTGAATTTGCTCGCCCTCCGATACGTCGATACTTTCGATTTTCATGTTGTACCAACGATCGAATATCTTTTGTTTCCAATCAGCCAGTTCTTTGGCAGGTGCGTAGCCATCACCGATCATCGTATAGTAGCGATCGCTAGCCGGAAAATAAGCCCGTTTCGCATAATCCCGCACCATTCTGGCAGTATTAAAGAACGGACAATTGATCCGGATCGCATTCTTCATCTTACTTACCCAACCACGGGGAACTCCCTCCATATCCCGTTGGTAAAACAAGGGTACGACTTCCTGCTCCAGCAACTCATACAAAGAATTCGCTTCCACCTCATCTTGATAATTAGGATCGGCATAATCTTCCCCGTGACCGATGGGCCAACCAGTCCGCACGTAATCAGCCTCATCCCACCAGCCATCCAGAACGCTCAAGTTTAACAAGCCATTCATCGATGCTTTCATCCCGCTAGTACCGGATGCTTCTCTGGGACGCCTGGGAGTATTCAGCCAAACATCGCAGCCAGCCACCATCATTCGACCTACGTGCAAATCGTAGTCGGGAATGAACACCACGCTGCGACTCATTCCTTCTTCGCGAAGAAAATGATTGATCGCGCGGATCAATTCTTTCCCCGGAATATCGTGAGGGTGAGCTTTTCCGGCAATGATAAACTGCACCTTGCGATCTTTGTTAGCTTGTAAAATTCGCTTGATGCGTTCCTTGTCTCGCATCCAGAGAGTCGCCCGCTTGTAAGTCGCAAATCGACGGGCAAAACCAATGGTCAACACTCCAGGATCGAGTACTTCCGATGCTTGGGCAACTTCCGCCGGGGAAGCGCCTCTCTCCCGCAGCTTTTGCGCTAACCGTTCCCGCACGAATACAATGAGTTCTGTGCGGCATCGCTCATGATAGCGCCACAACTCTTCATCGGGAATCGAGGATACCCTATCCCACAGGGGGTCAATACTGGATGCTCTTTCCCAGCGAGGGCCCAGATAGCGATCGTACAAGCTTTGCATGACGGGAGAAACGCAACTCCGGGCGTGAACGCCGTTGGTAATCGCCGTAATCGGCACTTCTTCCACGGGCAGACCGGGCCATAGTCCCTGAAACATCGATCGCGACACCACCCCATGTAACTGGGCCACCCCATTCACGAAACTGGCCATTTTAATCGCCAAAATCGCCATACTAAAAGGAGCCGTCAAATCCCCGGTATTATCCCGACCCAAAGCCAAAAATTCTTCTCTTGGCAAGCCAAATATATCGGCATAGTAACCCAGGTAATACAACACCTTATCTGGCGGGAACAGGTCAATTCCAGCAGGTACAGGGGTGTGAGTAGTGAAGATATTGCTCGACCTCACCACTGCCATCGCTTGCGGGAAGCTCAAACCTTTTTCCTGCATGAAAATGCGAATGCGTTCTAGGGACAAAAAGGCAGCGTGTCCCTCATTCATGTGGTAAGCAGTTGGATTGTAACCCAATGTTTTGAGCGCTTGCGCCCCACCAATACCCAACATGATTTCTTGGTGAATTCGCATATCGATATCACCGCCGTAAAGTCGATCGGTGATATCGTGGTCGTACTGGCTGGCATTAGCTTCAATATTCGTATCCAGCAGGTATAAAGGCACCGTTCCCACTTGGATGCGCCAAATCCGAGCGTAAACTTTCCGACCCGGATAATCTACCTCAATCCGAATTTCCGTACCATCTGGATGGCGTTCCAAATGCAAAGGCATATTATAGAAATCATTGATCGGATAGTGTTCGGTTTGCCAACCATCTGCATTGAGAAATTGGCTGAAATACCCTTCTTGGTAAAGCAATCCCACCCCAACCAAAGGTAAGCCTATATCGCTGGCAGATTTTAAATGATCTCCTGCCAAAACCCCTAAGCCACCTGAGTAAACAGGAACGCAATCTGCTAAGCCAAATTCCATTGAAAAGTAGGCATAGCAATCTTTGCTGCTGTGTGGAGAATAATAACTATTGTTTTCTTCCGAAGACTCTTGTCCTTGCGCTACCCCTTTGCGGCGTTTGTGATACCAGGTTAATCGGTGGCGGTAGTCTTCTAACTGTTGGGCTGCTCTTTCCAACTGAGCAATAAAGCCTTCGTCTTCAGCTACTTCTTGCAATCGCTTCTGAGAAATAGTACCCAACATCAAAACTGGGTTGTGACGGCTCGATTCCCATAAGTCTCGGTCTAGGCGGCGGAATAAGTCTTTCGTATCTACGTTCCAATCCCAGTGCAGGTTATAAGCCAGATCCCGCAGGGCTTCTAGTCGTTGAGGTAGAGAAGGCGTAACGTTAAATGTGCGAATCGGCTGCATCGCTTAGCAGAACCTCTTAGTCTCGTTAAGGTTATTCTTACCTGAGTTTTGCTACCAACAGTGGGTATCTTAATACTCTTTTGCGAGTTGGGTAAGTTTTTATCTCACTCTAGAAATACATAATTTAGATGGTGTTGGCTGATTTAATCATGTGGAGAGTTCTTATGAAACTTCTCTACATTTGCTTTATCGATCGCTAATTAAAAACCACCCTTCGAGAGGGTGGTTCAGTTAAATATAAGTGTTAACTATATAAGTGGAGCTGAGCCGAATTGAACGGCTGTCCGCATCGGGTATTTACCTACCGCTCATTCACAGGTTTAGCCCATCTGACCCTCTGGGCGGGAACCATCCCTTATCCCGGATGGTGGGATGCACTGGTTAAATCTTAGCTAGCAATCAACCAGAGAAACTTTGCTAGAGCATCCGTTGGGGTTTGTCCGTAGCCCTTAACGGAGTCAGACTACAGACGCTCGAACCTGTTAGAGGTTATTAGGCAGCAACAGTAGCTGCTTTACGAGCAAAAGGAACGATGTTGTTCGCATTTACTTTTTTTTGAGCCCGGTATTAACGAGAGAAGACTCACTCTCGACCTGTATCACGGGGCGGCTTTCGCCAACACGTCGAAACCATTACAGCCCCATGTCTTACATTTCCTATTATAGTTCGCGATTTCGCTAGTGTGTAGGAAAATATGAAGGATGAAGTCTGAAGGATGAAATAAAAAATTTTCACAGCTTCAGGAGCATATCCCCATCCTTTATGTTTCTTTTGAAAAGGAAATTTATATTAAAAATCCACTACTTGAGGGAGCGAGCTAGGCTTTATCCAGAGATATATATTGAGAAGGCAAACTTTTTATGAAAATTTGAGTGACCTAGCTTGCACTTGGGCAAAATCGCTCTGCCATCGTTCAATTTATCGCATTTGGCGAGAAACTAGTTTTTCAAAGTCTGCCTGAGTTTGGTGCAATAATTGCTCTCGACTATCGGAAGCTTGGGTAAGGCTGGGAACTAAGTTACGGGCTTGCAGGGCCATGTGAAGCTGAAGATGGGCGACGTATTCGCTAAAATTTTCACGAGAGGAAGTATGGGAAACTTGATTTGGATTTAGTTGCAATGTGTTCTCCATCCCTGTTTTTGCGCCTTTGCTTAACATCGGTCAACATCCATAGAGGTTATCATGCACCGATTATTATCTTTTAATTTTGTAATCAACTTTAACGTTTTGACTCACTGAACGTTGAGAAAAGTAAATATACTTACGTCTATATAGAAAATAACTTTACCTTTAAGGCTCGATATGGTAATGAATGAAGCTGCTAAAGCTGGCAAGTGGGGGTGATACTAGGGTTAAGTAACCACAA
>CAZJJR010000085.1:0-20407 GCA_964546365.1 uncultured bacterium
TTTTCCGAAAATTAATCGTCATATAGATCTAACCCCTTCTCTAACAGATACTTGGGTAGGTTGAGCGCTGTATCCTTTCACCGCACCGCGATAAGGCATATTCGCATCAATTTGGTGGACGCTTCCAAAAGGTAATATCGGCACTCCAGGGCCAGTATCGTTGTCATATTTAATCCATAAAATATAATCTGCAACATTCGCCCCTGGCGCTGGATTCGAGTAGTTGATTATTGTTGCATTCTCGCGGGAAATGTTGGCAGCTAAAATAGTGGTTTCTTGTTGAACCGTGAATATTTGCGAAGGCGAATATAAAACTGTAAAAGCACCTAATTTGGGCGACTTTCTTTTGATAGCGCTTCCCCGGATCGAGATGTAGTCATTCCCCTGTAATGGGGATTTCATCTTCAGGTACAGCACTTCATACGCATCGGTTTTAGGAGATTTTCCCGTCGAGATGGTATTGTTCGTCCCTGCGAAAAATACCATCAAACTAATGATGTAAAAAGGCGGGTTGTTAAATAGGGGAATTTCACAAATAAATTGTTCTGGTTGCGCCTCGTATCCCGAATAAAATTGTATAGTTTTGTAATCGGAAAGTAGGGCAACTTGATCCATTACTTTTTTTACTTCTTCGGCTGTTGCACTTTCAGGTAGTGCCGGCAAACTGGTCAGCCCGATTGAAGGCAAAGAAATTGTTGCTTCCAGGTAATCGATAAAGCTTGCATATTCCAACCCCATATTATCTTCCGATGCTGGATGCCATCCGGGTGAATAGATAGGGATTAAATCCGTGCCGTTCGGTGGTCGAACTTCAAGCAAAAAGCTTTCTACATAAGGCTCTTGGAGCTTATCTTGATTACCGATCATTAATAGTACAATTGTTCTATAGTTGACTTTATTGTATATGCTTACGGCTCAAGATGTTCTGACTAATGGCAGTGTAGACGCTTCAACATTTGAAATAATTAATAGCAAGCTTTATTTAAATGTAGGCGCTTTGATCGGGCAGGGGGTCAATAGTTTGACCAATCCTTGCATAGACGATCTATATTTAAAGCTTCATTTGGCATTGTGGAGAACGCAAACCGCCTACAATGCGTCAAAACCAGCCGGTCAGAGAATCAATTCCTGGTTTGAGCCGTCCAGCGGTAGCGCCCAGTATTACAGCAACTTAGACCCGGCTGGATTCTACGCGGCGTGGAGTTGTCAGTCGAATTTCTTAGTACCGTCCAATGTAAATAATGTCGTGGCGGTATTGCAGTAATGGCTAACCCTTTTTTTCAAACCATTACCATATTGCCAACGCAACTCCCTAGTACGAAGCTGCGTCAGGTTGCCACGGGAGGCCAGATACTCGGATCGCTCCTTCCCATTCCGAACCCGGTCAACAATGGCATTCGCAAAATCGATGTCGATCAGGTCGATACGGTCACGGCGTCTAATCCGGTTACTGGTGCGGTACAAAATTTTGTAGGCAAGGTAGTCAATACTCTCAAGAAGTTTTTCGGTTTTGCATGGCCTGCTATAGTTCGGATTCTCCCGCGATCGTTTTCTGAGTTGTGGTCAACTATTGTTACGGTCGGTTTCACTCTTTGGACTTTCGACTGGAACCAGACGGATAACGCCCTTAGAGAGCAGATCAAACAAAACAACAATCAGATTCTCAGTGCCGCAGCGGGTGCTTTGGGTACTTACCTTGGTTGGGGTGCGGTGCGCTTGGTACAGATGGGAGTGTCCAAACTGATTAAAACTGATGGGCGCGATCGCAGTTTGGATATCAGAGTGCCGATAGTTTCCCCGCGAGTAGCCTCTGCACTGGCTGAAGAAGGAAATGACGAAGTGAGAGGGCAGATGATAGCGCTGCTCACTCAGATCAAGCAAGCGCAAGTTAAAAATGCTTTCCTTGGTTTCATGCTGACGGCTAGGCAGATGGAGTTGTTTGGGTTAAAGCCTCAAACAGATAGCCAAAAGGCAGGGGAGAAACAGCGAACATCGGACAGTTTCGCCCAAAGATGGGAGAAATGGAAAGAGACATCAGTACCCCAGTGGCTACAACAACCCCTAGAAAATTTCGCGGAAAACCTAGTAGAAGCAGTCATCGAAGCAGGCTACATCTTAGGCGCTGAAGCGGATGCAGCGTATATGCTAGCCAAGTCTGCGGTAAGGGACGCACGAGGGCCTGAAAAAACGATCGTCGTACAACCCGATAAGCGACTGGAGCGCGACAAATATATCGTGACGGGGCCGCAAGAATTCGTACAAGAGGAAGTGCAGCGCATCCAGCACCAGCATCAAATGCTGGATAAAAAAGACGTAGGAATCATCATCGGCGAACGGCTAGAAGATTCGCTACAGAAAAAGCCGATGGTGCGGCAATTAAAAATCAGGTGGAACACCGTAAAAGAACCGCCGTTAGTTCATCAAGACGGGCAAGTTGGAAAGTTTTCGGAAGTTAATATTCCCAAAGTCCGCGTCGGATTATCGTGGCGAGAAGTCAAGGTGGCTGCGGATGAATTTTTGAGGGGAAATCCCTACTGGCAAATTACTTACAAATGTTGGGAACGAGATTCTTATATCGGTGACTTGGTAGTGTCTGGCAATAACGAGGAAGAGTGCGAAAGAAGGGCGAAAAAGTTAAAGCTGCTGATGCCTTCCGGGGTTGATTTGAGGGGAGGGACTCCCTTAAAAAGAAGTCCTAATTCTGCTCAATTTCGCTATGCGGCTAAACAATTTTTTCCCCACGACTGTACTCTGACCGTAGTGAAAAATTCCCTGGATGACGCGGAAAGACGCGATCGGCGGGGTAAGTATCGAATGGATAATCCCGAAGATCGGGTTTTCGATACGGTGATTAAGGTGCGGCTTTATGGAGAACAGGAGCCTGATGGTTTTACTGGGTTTCGCTAAGGCCAAATCTGACCGTGCGGAAATAAGTATCCCGCGATCGGCATATAAGTAGGTGGATAAGATTGGGTCGAAATTTTCGGCTTACCCCAAAAAACTCGCACGTCCCAAGTATCCCATTTGGTATTTGGAGCTTCGATCGGCGTAGATAGGGATGTTGCCGTTTTAATTTTGATATTTATATCGCCGTTGCTAACAATCATGATATTCTGATCGCCACCGAACAAGAACTGTTTAGATTAACCCAAGTTTCTCCATCAATTTGAGTTTGCGATAATGGGGACAAACCGCCAGCGCCCAAAATGCCAAAATCGGCACTGGTTTGACCGATGGTATTGCGGTTTCCCTGTGATTGGTTGAGAATCAATCGCTTGTGTAAATCCCTCCCCCCTCCGATATTGATATTAGTCGGGCCTTGGTCTATTCCGATATTTACGTCAGAATAATTATTGTGAAAAGGGACGATCAGAGGCGATCGCAGTTTGCTGCAAACTGAATCGCTTGGAGTGAAGCCGAAAACAGAATTGTTATCCCACCAGTCCGCTTTCGTCATTGGAAAGAAAAACCCCACGTTAAAAAGCCCTTGATTGCTATCAGCCCTCACCCCAGATATCAAAGCAATTTCGGGGCTTTTGAACGTACATATTTTAATTGGGAAATTTTCACCAGAGCCGTATGCTATATTGGCCGAATTCCCAAGGCTATCACTAAAAATAGGCCATTGATTTTGAAGCGTATTGGCGCTATAACCATCCCCTCCCCAAGCCTGGATTTTGATGTTAGTTGTAGTGCTGTTTTCAACGGACACTCTCAAATAAGCTCTATCTTTCGGGGCTGACGTTAGTGGAGCGTCGATAGAAAAGTGCAATTCATTCCCTGATGTTCCTGCTTCTTGAGTCCATCCTCCCATTGCAATAATTTTAGTAGTGATAGCTGCTCTTAGTAAAGCCGCCGTCCATTGTTGAGTAATCGTTTCTTGAGTGAGAGCTACTGGCATAAATATTATCCGAAATAATATAAATTACAAACTCCTTCAATATTAGTTGTCAAAAGATTTTCAACTAAAATATTAAAAGAGTTGCCAACAAATATAGGAGTTGGAGCGAAATTTAAAAATAAAGGAGAGGAATTCACTCCTAAAACGCAATCGAAAATACATCCATGACTGTTGTATCCCCACGTTCTCGGTTTTTGATAGCTGGGTCGCGATTTGTCGGTATTCATCGCAGATGCGGAATTATAACATCTGATTCTCATTGCATGAGCGGCTTCTATCTTGTAGAAAAATGCTAGGTTTACCGCTCTCAAGTAAGCAGCAGACTGCAAAGAAGAAATACTATAGGGGATAGTTTCTACTTTGGCACTTATCGCGCTTGCATTGCTTCCTTGCGTACTGCTGTACTCTTCAAAATAAGTCATTTTTTACAATATCCACTGCCAAACGAGTATCTCGCCAACGAATCCGCCTGCGAAAAGATTTAAGCCAGCACCAGTATATTGCCCCTGTTCGACAAATTTCGATTCGTTGGGTCTGAGATTTAGACAAAGATTGCTTGCCGGCACTGGGGTTGCCAATTTGTCTAAACAGAATAACAAATTTGATGTGGTAGATAAATTCGTAATGAGAAGTTTTACCCTACTTGCGTTTGCGTCTAGTACTTTCGCTACCGCCGTTGCGATCGTTATTCTTGTTTTCAAGATATCGGAGCATTGAATAGAAAGAACTGGCGCTTGAATGTAGTTTTCTACAAAGTTCGTCATAATTGATCGCCTGGAATGATGATGGTGGAAAAAATGTGGCGTTTATTTTGTGGAAGGACTGGATCGTACCGAATATCTGTTTTAACTAATGACATAAATTCCCGATGACCTTGACGCGATCGGATGACCATGCACCCGGCGCTAGCTAGTCCGATATCGCTGGGAGGCAGATCGTATCCCCAGTGTTGGTTGATACCAAACAATCCCCACTCAAGCTCGTCACCCGTCCGCAGCATATCTCGGTTTCTGTCCCGGTAGACGGCGACGGGTGCGACTTGGACGAGTGCTTCGTGCGGTTCTGAGTTTCCGTGAATGCCAACTCGCCACGATTTATATTGTCCGAAAGCGATCCGCGCTGCACCTTTTGGGTTCATCGGGTGCTGGGTATACCACCGACCTGGTTCGGTAGTACCGCTCCAGCACCCTAGCAGTGTGAATTGATGATCGTAAATTGATGCAGTATCGTTAAACTGATTGGGTTCATCACCGTTAATTTTTCCATCTGGGTTCATTCCTTCTACCCAGATGATGTTTATTTCTCCCTCATTTGTGTTGAGTTTATAACCCTTGGCACGGCAATAATTAGCTATTCTCTCGACTGTATAAATGGGAATTGTCACGCTCGTTGACCTCTAGAACTCTTTCTTTGGAAACTGGCGGGGAAAATTCACCGCTGAAATCTAAGGCTTTTTGGGTGATGATGATTTGATTTTGCAATCTGGCGATTATTTCGTCTCTTTTGGCTATTTCGCCTTTGAGGAAGTCGATTAATTCATCTTCTGATTCCTCTTGCTTCTGTTGTGTTTTGTCTCTTCTATTGATGAAATCTTTGGCTAATACTGCCCCGGCTATTAGGATAATTCCGATGATTTCTCCCCAAGCGAAAAAGTTTGGCAGCATAGCGGGTGACGGTTGTTCGGTGATGGTGGTAGTAGGTTGCTCGGTATATTGCAGCATAAGAACCACAATAATTCTTTACTCAATTCTGCTGCATCTACTCACTATTTCCGAGGCAAATCTAAAAAATTCATAAAGTCTTGATTTTAGGTGAGGTACATTACCAAAATATACTGTTCTATGTTTACAAGGTGTCTCACCATGTAGGGGTTTTACCCCTCATTTTTGTCTTCGTTTTGTTGGGCGGTGTCACCAGTGTTCGCACTTAGAAAGTCGCTAATTATTTTGTTTATCAAGTCGGTCAAGCTGATGTTTCTAAGTGATGCTATCTCTTTTATTCTTGTCAGTTTCCACTGTGGAAGCTTCACCTTTAATAGTGAATTTCGCACGCTTCCATCTGGTTCTTTTTCCCCCTCCCCCCGTTTGGATTGTCTTCCTTTAATTCCCACATTACGGAATCAGTTCCTCTATTTGGATTGCCCAGTTGTTTGCGTCGAATCGATTGCGTTTGATTTCAAAAATGCGATTGGTATATCCCAGGGAAATGAGTTCCTGTGGGTAAAGAATTTCGGCTAACCTCCCTCTGGCGTCTGGGAAAACCCGAAAGGCTAAAGAGGGAGGTAGGGGAATTGCTCCCCCGGTGCATCGAAATGCCAGCCAAGCGAATGTTTGGATGTTGTCCATGCCTCTGGGGGCAGCGAATGACAGGCGAAAGATGGTTCGGTTACTGGCAGTCGCGGTGAACGGTATCCAAACGGTGTGGACTGGGGTGACGGTTCCCAGGTTATTCCATTCCATAAGTAGCTAGTAGTTCGTCTCGCCTGTCGATGATGTCCCACCCCTCGCCACCGTACATATACTCTTCTAGTTCTTTTGGGGTGGCGGGTCTTAAGAGTCCGGTGTTGATGTCTTCCACGAAAGCGCACCCGTCGCCGGTGGCGCTGGCTGTTTCCGTCCAATCGGGGGGTGGGTTGAGCAGGGTTTCTGAAAATCCCGGATCGCCCGGTACCATGATTCGTCTGCTCATAGGCTATGGGTTAGCGCCGGAGCTAGCACTGACTAGCATATTAGCTAGGTGTGTTGCGGTGTAGGCTCCTTGCTCGACGATGAATCCACCAGTGTTGATCACGTTGTTTTCTCTCTGGGGATCGCAGAAAGAGCTAGCCGTTGACCCACTGCTAGTTTGCTCTACGCCTACTACAGAAGGGCGGGGGAACTGGCATCCGTACCACAAAACTTCGCCTGCTGAGGGCGTTTTGTGCCCGTGGTTTGCTAGTAAGGAGTAGAGGGGGTCTAATGGTCTGATCCAGGCGTAATCTATTCCGTTAAGGGTTACTTTGTTATGTTTGTTTTGGCCCTTTGCCCTTCGCTGACGTGGAGGATAGCCCCATTTAATTCGCCATCCAGCTGTTTGAGCGGCTTGGATGCTGGCATGAGCAATCAGTCCACTAGATGAGCCAGTTGTCCTTTTCCTATGCGCTTCATGTGGCTGGCAGTTGTTGGGGTAAATCACCAATCCCTGATAATCTGCTGCCGGGTTGATATCTTCTTGTCCCAGGGTGGCATAATCGCCCGGGTCTGTTCGCGACTCAAATCCATATTTGGTGGCGATGCCTTCAAATGGAACGATTTTCTTCCACTTAGGTTTGCGTCTGTTGACTGCCATTTTGTCACCTTAATTTTCTACCAATACCAAATTTGATGGGACTTCTACCAATACCGAATTTGATTAGACAAGGACTGGGTGTACTGCGGTAACCGTTTGTACTTCGTAGTTTGTGACGGAACGGGTAGCCAGTCTCGCTACGGTGGGAGTACCTGCGATATCGATCGTTTGTTCCGCGCCGTAAGCCACTTGGATAGCTGCGACATCCTGCCCGGTCGGTTGGGCTGCGTTCTGCTCTACCTGTGCGGCTTCTAACGATCGCAGAAAATTGACGACAGGTAGCAAGCTATCGTCATCATCTGGGTAGGTTGCCGCGCTTACCGTGATACCAGGGGCGATGGTCGCTAACTTGGCTCTTAGTTCTGCATTGGTGATTTTTCCGGCTGCCATAAGTTCGTTTGTCCGAAGTGCTGTTCGATACCCCGAACATAGCTCGGACTCCCGGTAGTGGCAATAGCCGGAAGTGCTTGCGGCGTCTGGTATTGGGCGACTGACTTCGACTGGGGGATTCGTTAGGAACCTTAAGGTTTTCGGATTGGTACACTTGTATTAGTTGGGGTTGGAAACACTCTGTAAATATTTGTTAAGTGGCGGACAATCGACTTTACGACTTGATGAGCAGTAGGTCGCGAAAGCGATTTTTGAGGAGGCGATACGGATATGGAAAGCTCCTACCGTACCGACCTCATCCTAATTTGGTGAAGAGTTTGGCGAAAAAGACAGGGTTGACTAAAGAGATAGTGCAGCAGCGATTGCAGAAGGAGCGGCGGGAGTTGCTAGCTCGCGAGCGCCGGTGAGTCGGAAAATTTAACTAGTAACTCTGACTCTGTGCTAACTGATGAAAATTCAATTTATTGCCCCGGCGTTGGTGGTATGGGCGCTGGCTTTTGGCGTGCCTGCTTCGGTCGGGCAGAATGCCTCCGCGACGGTGCATTTTTGCAACGGTCTAAATTACTCTGTGACCGATTTCAATAATGCGATCGCAGCTTACACGCGAGCGATCGCTGCTAACCCCAGATATGCCGAAGCTTATTTTTATCGCGGAAATTCTTACTATGCGAGGGGGCGTTGGCATAGGGGAAACCGAAACGATCTTCGGGGTGCGATCGCAAATTACAACCAAGCCCTGAAGCTTGGTTACCCGCGTCGAAACGACGTGCTATTTAACCGAGCAAACGCTCGCGGGGCGGTAGGCGATTATCGCGGCGCTTTGGCTGATTTCAATGAAGCGATCCGAACCGATCGCAGACCCGGTATCCGCCAATTTCGAGCTTTAGCTCATTACTTTTTGAGAAATCGCAATGCAGCGATCGCAGACTTGCAGGCAGTAGCAAACGCTCACTATCAATCTGGATCGACAGAAAGATACCAGTCAATAATGAATGTAATTGCGGCGATCAAAAAAGGACAAAATCCCACTAACTCTTACCCTAATAGTATTAGCTGGGCAATTAATGATTCTATTGAAGGAAAACGAACGAGATGCCCTTGGGATTGAAATAGTTAAACAACATCTTTAAGCTCTTTACCCACATACTTTGATACTAACTTTCCATTTCTGCGAAAGTAAGCGTACCAGTAAGGGCCGTGCGGACAAGAGTGACAATTTGGTTTACCGCATTTGACTTTTTCTAATCGGTAAACGGTCGTACCGGATATTTCTTGTTTGACTACTTCTCTCCCCTTTTTAATGGGGATTTCTAATGGCTCATTAATAGTCTTATGTAACAACTGGGGGGGTGTGTCTGCCACTTTGTTACATAAGACTGGGGTGTCGGGAGCATCAATCTTATGTAACAACTGGACGGGCTTACGCTTCGGCTTGTTACATAAGATTAGGTCGGAGGCGTTGCAATGCCTTGTTATTCCGCCGTCCGTCCTAACTCCCCACTTGTGAATTTTTTCGCCAGTAAGATGTCTGCCAGCTGTGAATTCATACAGGATTGTTCCTTTCCATCCTTCGCGTCGGTGAAAAACGCGATCGCCAGGGGATAGTTTTTTTGTACTACTTTTCATTGCGGTGTCTGGGTGAGAGTACCATATCGCCGCGTTTGGCTTGGGGAATTTCCCCTAGTTTTTGACGCAATCTTTCAATGGTTGATTGCGCTGCGGCGAGTTTTTCTGTTAGTTCGTCAACGTCTTTTTTGTAGGATTCCATTAGGTCGAAGGTACAATCTTTGTCATAGGTGTAAGCTCGGATGTAGCAATAAAATTCACCTTCGATGATGTTTCCCCATTTATCTTTTTTCTCAAAATAGTTGTCTTTGTCGTTGACGTGAAAAACGCTGTGCAGCCTGCGTAGTGCTTCGGCTATTTCTTTTTTACTTCCGTCAATTCTGATGCCTGTCATGTTGCTGATTCCTTCTGCTTTTCCTTCCAGTAATTAGGGCATGAGTGACGAGTATCGGTGTCGGCATTAAAAGGTAACCACTTACCATCTATTTGCTCGAAATAGATTTTCTTGTCGCAATACTCGCAGGGGCGACAATCTTCTAAATATAAGATTCCAGCGCCACCGCATTCGTCGCATTTATCCCAAAAAACTTGTCCGTTGATTTCTGTTAGGTCGTGGAGTTCAGCCCCGCCAATACAGTGAGGACATTCAAATTCTCGATAGTACAAATCAAGCTCGTGTTCTAGCTTTATTTCGCATAGCTTGTAAACTGTTTTCTTTGGCCTTTGTTGGTAGAGTGGTTCATTCATATCTTGACTACTTCAGCTAATACGATCCAATCTCGGTGATTGGAGCCTTTTAAGCAGATGCGAGTGCCGAACAGTCCGACACCGGGGACGGCACAGATTTTGTCTACGAAGTCGCGGCTCATGTGAAGGTCTAGTTGTTTGTCGGAACCGACTAGTCGGATGATGACGGGGTTGGGGTTTTCTTCGTTATCCATTGGTGTTAGTTGGATTGGTGGAGGTTTTCTATTTCCTGTTTTGACAGGAGAAAAGTTTTGGCGGGTGGGCTCTGATTGAGGAGAAAGGCTATAGCTCCCGCTGCAATTTCCCCCCTCTTGTGAGCGTCTGGTGGAGATTCGAGTTCGGCTACAACCAGCACTTCAAGTTTTGGATGTAGGTTTCTCGCCCAAACGTGGCGGACGAAGGTCGGTCGATCGGGTGTCCGGAAGTGGACGCCTTCGGGGAAGAAGTCATCTGATTCGACGACTACTTCCTCATATCCTTTGATGCCTTGCGATGGTAAATCCTGATATTGCAGTACTTTCATGATTGTTGTAGTGTTGGTAATAGATAGCGCTGCACGGGGAATTTTCGGGGTGATGGATAAGTTTTAGTTATTGAGGTTTTCGGCGATCGCGTTTTTTTCATCCAGGTTTTTCTTATCAATCGGATCGACTCCCCCTCCCACTCGCTCGATATCGCCGTAGGAGTGGCCTGTCTCCGTATCAAATTGCTGTTCGTATTCTTCGTTGCAGGTTTCACAGAGGTATTGTCTGACCGCTTCATCTATGTCAATTCCGGTATAAAGCAGCCTATTGTTGCAGGTTGAGCATCTGTGGCGAGAGTATGTTGCTTTCATTTTCCCCACGCTTGAACGGTTTGTAATTTTGCTTCTACTTCTGCGATCGCATTTTTAACGTTGTCAACGTGGGCAGATACTTTGCTTAGATCGATATCTTTGCGACGCCAGACTTCCCAGAAAAGATCGTCGCTGGGACCGTAGAATAAATGTTCGATCGCTGCCTCAAGATCGAGCATTGCTTGTTCCCGATCTGGGTTCATAACTCGATAGACTCTCTGTTTTTGAAAGTACGGAATTCAACTATTTGCACCAAATCACCTTCATTAGGCTCAACATTTGGACTGAGAGACTCTCTCGCCAGACAATACCACAGCACATCCCGTCCAGCCTCTACATGATGTTTTTCTGCCCAGTTTTTTTAACTCCTCAATCTCAATTTGCGAATAGCCGCGCAACTTATTGTCCGAAACAGCCAGTATCGGCTGGCCTGAACTATCAACACGAATATGTTCTTTGAGTCGAACCAATAATGCTTCGATAGCTTTTTTAGCCGCTTGGCTATAGCGTCCATAGTTAGGGTCTTTCAGTTTTCTTCGCTTTGCTTCTCCCATAGAATCTCCATAGTTTTTAGTGGGGTAGCCAGTGGATTGGCGTTTAGGACTGCGGCCAACCCAGACTGGGTATATGACTCTCATAGTTTTAGTGGGGTAGCCAGTGGATTGGTGTCCACTGGTGTGGGTTATTTGCCAGGTAACCACTCGTCAGGGATCTCATCTACTTCGTCCCATCGCAGCCCCTTGCAGATGCCTTTGAATTGTCTTGGTGTTAATCGAACCTCCTCATATCGTCCGTTCTCAATGTTGGATATCGTTTGAATTGTGACGCCGGACAACAGGGACAGGTCTCTTTGAGTTAGTCCAAGTTCTTCCCGTCTTTTTTTCACAGCCGATTGCGCTTCCTTATTGCCGTTCTGATCTTTTGCCATTCTAGCAGCTTTTATAAGCGCCTTATACAAGCCACTTGACATAGTAGTACTAGCTACTATAAGCTGCTTATATAAAGCCGATACACCAAATAAGGGCAGGCTACCGCCGCCGCAGCATCAGGGTGCAGCAGCAGATAGAATCTGCCCTTCCCTTTGAGAGTATCAGTGATTGTACCTAGTGAATTTTCCGTTAGTAGGGGGAATTGCCTATTTATCAGCGTTTATTGATATGGAAGCTTTTTCAGGATTCTCAAATTTTTGGGTTTCATAAATGACCGCACAGAGTTAAACGGGTTGGGGGTAGGGTTCCTCACCTCCCCCAATTTCTTAAAAATGACAAACCTTACTTTTCCTTACTGCAATCTTTTGGGCTATCACGCTTATCACTACCGGAAAAATGGAAGCCTTTGGCATCTTCAATGGTTAGATATTTATTGGTTAGGAAGCCCGTTACGCAGAGCTTTTTACAACAGAGGGGGATTTATTTATAACATTTACCCCACCCCCAATAGCGCTATAGTCGCCACCGAAGAAACGCTTATTTGTCAATGGAGAGAATCTTACCCTCACGGATTTACTTGGTGAACCTACCATGCCAACACTACAAGAATTAAAATTACCCCAACTCAGAGCATTAGCCGAAACCCTCGACATCACAAAAGATAACGTCGCCGGCGATGCTAGAAAACCACAATCTTGGATCGATGCAATAACTTTTCACGTACAGAAAGAAGCCTTTACTGCTGAAGAATTTAAAGAAGAAATCAAAGGCTGGATATTCAATCGCTACGAACTAGAAACCCTTCGCCAGCACTGGGGCGATTACTGTTTCAGAGACGAACTTTACTGCACAATTAAAAATCACGTTCGGCAATTCCCCCGCTACATAGAAAGCCGATTTGATGATGGTTGGCAACTATTTCTGGGTTGGCTTGAAGCGAAATTTGCATTTACCAGCGGCACTCTTTTCAACTTAGATAATTACATCACCCCGCCCAAACCGAAGAACACTTGGGCTGATGCCGCTGACGTGGAAGACGACGGCGACGACGAACTGCTGCCACTGCGATCGCCCAGCCGTGCCGTGCCAGTTCCAGCACCCGAACCAGAAGTTCCATCACTTCCAACTCCCGAACCAGAAGTTCCAGCACCTCAAACCGACGACGATGACACTTGGGAGTTGGACACTTTTCTACCCGTTGATGTGGCGGCCTCCCGTTTCAGCGTGGGCGATAAGGTTTGCGTCTTTCACGGTACGGCTGCTTACCGTGCAGGTCAGATTATCGATTTCAAAACTTGCAACCGCACGCCCAATATGCCGTTGGTTCGCTGCGATGATGGCATAGAGCGCTTCCTTCCCCCGCAGATGATGCAGTTGATTCCAGAAGGACAGATGACGCTGTTCCCGCTGGACGAGTTTGATATTGCGATCGCACAAATGGAAGCCGAGTTCGAGCAAGGGGACGATCGCGATCGCGACATCAAAATCAAAATTCCACCGGGATACCCAGAACCGGGAACGGTTGAGGAAGAAGAGTACTGGTGGATCGATCATCCGGACGACATCGAGGAGGATGGAGACGAGGAAGAGTTGCTCGAATGCGATCGCGCCGGAGAAGTTTTACCAATGACCGATGACCGGGTATCAGTCGCGATTTGCGATCGCGCCGGAGGGAGTGAGGTCATACAAAGTCAGCCCGAACCCAGTCCTAGTCAGCTTAAGACGATCGCGATTTGCGATCGCAACGAGGAAACTAACCCCGATTCGGCTCAGTTTTGGCTCATCACTTACCAAGGTTGGGTGGATAGTTTTGACACCAATGTTGCTGTTTGTAACGAGTTCATGGATGAATTCTCATATTTGGTGGATTGTGATCGCGCCGGAGATGGTGAAGTCATTCCGAGTAAACCCGAAGCCAGTCCAAATCACGATTCAATGATTTGCGATCGCTATTTGAAGATTGCCTCAACGTTGCGACTTCTCGACCGGATGGCAAATCGCGATCGCATCCCAAACCCTCTAGTAACCTCATCCGCTTCACGACCACCACCGTGAAGCGCTCCCAACGGATCTCTTGATGCGCTAGGCATGGTCAACCATGCCTTCCTTTCCTCCCCAACTCACAACGGGAACCAAAAATGATTTTCAGGCATTAGCGATGGATTTGACCGCAGACATATTAAGCGAATTAGTCCCAGAAATTCAGACGCCAATTGAAGCGCTGAGCGAATTCTTTCACAAGCTCGACTACACCACGTTAGGGGAAAATTTCCCCTGGTTAGACAGCCAGATTCAAATCAAAAACTTGGGATACATTTTCGTCGGTGCGTGCTTGCAGCGAATTCGACATCATAATCTATACCGGTTCGATTATGGTGACTTCAAAGATTACTGTAGACACGCATTGGGCAGAAGCTATAACTATTGTCTGCGGCTAATTCAGGCTGCCCAAACCGCCTATTTATTAATTCAAGAAAAGTTCGATCGCCTGCCAACTTGCGAATCGCAAATTCGCCCGATCGTCCAAGTAATGCCAAAAGATAAATTCGGAAACATCGACCTTACTGCTATCAACCCAGAGGCACCATCAGCATCTTATTTGTGGCAAGAAGTCCTCAAAAATGCTGACGAGAAAAATAACGGTCTTATCACCGCCGATTTAGTGCAGAAAACAGTTAACGCCGAATTGCAATTAGAAACCAAACAACAACAAGAAAGGAAGGTGAAAATAGCTATTGCCAACAAATACCGACAACGCCTCAGCCGAATAGCGCTTGAGGAGGGAAAATCGGAAACTGAAATTTTAGAAGAATTAATCGATCGCAGATATCTGGAAATGGATTTTGATGAATATCCAGAAACAGATTCTTCGGAAAACGAACCCGACGAACCCGCAGCTTCCGAATCCGATGACGACATCCCCTCCGATCCGCTCGACTGGGAAAACGATTTAGACCTTTTAGTCACTCATTTTGAAAGACAAATCAACTCACCCAAATCAGAACCAATGTTAGAAACAACTGCCAAAAATCCATCGCGATCGCCTCCCGCCGTATCGCGATGGTAGAGCAAGGAGTAAATGGTCTAGGGGCTTTTCGCCCCTTCCTCCTATCAACTAATGACGGTTTATCAGCTAACAACAATCATGGATGAAAAAGTATTAGTCAAGCAAGAACTAAAAGCTATTATCCAAGGTTTAGAAACTTTAGGGTATCAAGTATTGCTTCGACCTAAATCCCTTTTAGTTTGTGGTGGGTCGGAAATTTACACGCTACGGCGATCGAGCATGACTCGCGCTTGGTCTATCACGCCATCGCCTTACACGATCGAATTTAAAACCATCTTCCGCCGCATTTGTTGGGCTTTGTTTTACGTGAGGTGGAAAACCTAATGTATGTCTACCTGTTGCACTTTAGCCGTCCGATCAATCCCACCAGACCAGCAAGGCATTATCTCGGTAGTACGATCGACATCGACGAACGACTTCGCCAACATCGAAAAGGACAAGGTTCTCGACTGTGCGAAGTAGCAAAAGAACGCGGTATAAGTTTCCAATTGGCAGAACTTTTTATCGACGCTGACTACCGACAATTAGAGCGCACATTCAAACGCAGACGCAATCACCCCAAACTTTGCCCCATATGCTCCAAGCAGTAATTATTCATAAGGAACAGGACTATACTCTCATCCCCTGGACGAGTATCGTTCGCACCGAATACCGTCAAACACCTTATTCTGTTGGTACGAAAATTAAAATCAACACACCCGAATACTTCAAAATCACGGCATTGGGTTCGGACGTGCAAATTTTAGAATGTCTTGTGTTCGGTGGAAAATCTGCCAATATTCTCAATAAAGCGTTTCGACGACTAGGTGACGCTTATCCAGTTGTTGATGTTTACGGATCTGATTTGATTGATAATTTTTTAATTCGATGATTAAACCTTACATTCTGCAAAATATTTATACCGCCAATTACTATCAGCAATTGAATTTTGTTAGCTCGTTGCTCAAATCAATCGTAGACGAGGAACTGATTTATACTGGCGAATCAACACAATTAATGTTGAAACTCGACACCGTTAACCCAGACGCCGATCCGGACATGGACGAACTCAACGAGCTAACGGATAACGAGAAACTGGAATTAGCAATTCACGTTTTAAGTAACGTTATAGCCCACATACCAAGATGAACAAAGCTTTTTTCACATCGCATTGTGGCCCCTGGAAACCTTACGCCCCTTTCTTCAAAGACGGCGTTCCCATCTATGGAACGTTTGGCATCTTAGCGGGGCCTGATAACATTCCCGCCTACGAAGTCCGCGTAAATGAATTGAACTCCCAGCAAGTAGGCGTTTTATTAAAACGTTGGTTGTGGCAAAACGAAGACAACCCAACTATTAGTTTAGAAATGGCAATGGATAGCCTATTAGAACGTTGCACGATTCCTAAACATTGGTTTTCTCACGTTGCAGTGGTGGGAGATATAACTATTCGATCGGAAGATATTACTGATATCAAAAAACTTTCGTGATTACCGCCTGACGAGCCGGGTTCACCCACCCGGCGAAACTCTTCTCAAGAGTCGCGGAACCGGGTTCACTTTCCCCCGCAGTTAGTACCGCTCCCTGTAAAGAAATGGGTTGCAAAGCCCCACAGTTTTCGTGGAGCGAGTGTTAATTTTTAGTGGGTGCGGTAGGATTCCACCCCCTACCGCATTAACCCAATCAGCCCCTAAACAGAAATGGCTACTGCTAGGTTGCCCTGTGTGGTTCGTGGGTTTTTTGGGTGCCTTTTTTATTCTATCCACCATGACAAATCAAATAATTATTGGCATGGACATCAGCGCTTACTGGGTTGATGTCGTGGTTTTGCGTGAAAAATTATCTATTGCACCGCGAGATTTTTACGAATCGAAAAAGTTTAAAGACTTGCATCGTCAGATTGAACCTAATGCTGAAGGAGTCAATTTTCTCAAGTCTCTATCCCCAGCAATGATCGTTTTGGAAAACACAGGTGCTTATTCTAGATTTTGGATTGATAGTTTTGACGCAAACGGCTTACCATACTTAATCGCTAATCAGACAATGGTGAGAGATACTCGCAAAGCCTTCGCTGGCTCGGACAATAAATCAGATGCTTTCGATGCTTTGTTGATGGCTCACATCTACTTTGTCTACTACGTCGATTGCTACGATCGCCGCTACTGGGTGAAGAATCGGCATCCAAATATTAAGTTAATGAGACGGCTGCTGCTGGACTTAAAATCGATCTCAAAAAAACGTACCGCAGACATCAACACGGCAAAACAACGATTAACTTTTGAGTATCCAGCGAAAGCCAAAATTGTTAGCCGCCGCCCCAATGGTCAACTAGATCCCGATCTTCCACCTGCATTCTGGGCATGGGTTGCCAATTGGCAAGGATATGTAATTCCTCAAAACGTTCTTACCAGGTTTGAAAATCACTACCAAAATGCGATCGCAAAAGGCGAAGGCTGCGGGATATCTCCTCTTACCCGGCAGTACGCTAAATTGATTTGTTCGTGGCACGTCGCAGAGGCATTAGTTGAGCGAGACTTTTTACCGCTGCTAAATGACACCATATTTTCCAAGTATCACGCGGTGTTTGATATCTTCGATCTTGGGGAGAGAGAAAGAGGATGGCTGCTAGTCCGAATTTACCCGTTTGCCGATTACCTAGCCTTACCTCGGAACCGAGCGCTTCGCAGATTCAGGCAAGCGCTCGGAGTTGGAAAAATAGAGCGATCGTCGGGTAAATCATCAGGCCGCGCCGCTAAAAATACTGGCTCATCAGATGCTCGCGCAGTTCTCTGGATTTACATCAACCACAGAATTGAAAAAGGTTTAGAGAAAACTCTTTCGCCAAAAGGTGAGATTCAATCCACCAAGGGCGACAGCTGCCCAGACACTCTCGTTTGCCATGAGCTAAGAAATTTTTTTGTAAATCATGCTTTTACTAACAAACGGAAAGTCAAGGGTCGCGCTCTGTCTGACGCTCGGAATGCTACTTGCCGAAAGCTGGCAGAACTAATTTTTCGGGAACTGTGGCGTAACCGGGTGCGATGATAGTATCTAAACAGAAAAGAGAGAAGGAATGGGTGAATGCGAGTTGCGATCGTCGGGGCAGGATTAGCTGGAATGGCGACAGCGATCGATCTAGTCGATGCTGGCTGCGAAGTTGAAATCTTTGAATCCCGTCCCTTTGTAGGCGGTAAAGTCGGTAGCTGGGTAGACGCCGATGGTAACCATATCGAAATGGGTTTGCACGTCTTCTTTGGTTGCTACTACCAACTATTCGATTTAATGAAGAAAGTAGGCGCGATCGAAAATCTGCGCCTGAAAGAACATACCCACACCTTTGTTAACCGAGGTGGGATCACGGGAGAATTAGATTTTCGCTTCATCACCGGTGCGCCTTTCAACGGATTAAAGGCATTTTTCACTACCTCCCAACTTTCCCTACCAGACAAAATCCAAAATGCCCTAGCCCTTGGCACCAGTCCCCTAGTTCGCGGTTTAATCGACTTCGAGGGCGCGATGAAAACCATCCGCGATCTCGATAAAATTAGCTTCACCGACTGGTTCAAAAGTCATGGCGGTAGCGAAGGCAGCATCAAAAGGATGTGGAATCCCATCGCCTACGCCTTGGGTTTTATCGACTGCGACAACATTTCCGCCCGTTGTATGCTCACCATTTTCCAGTTTTTCGCCGCCAGAACGGAAGCATCCATTTTGCGAATGCTGGAAGGTTCTCCTCACGAATATCTCCACAAACCGATCATTGAATATTTAGAAGCAAGAGGGGCAAAAATTTATACCCGCCGTCGAGTCAGACAAGTTTTATTCTCTGAAGAAGCAGCACAAACTCGCGTCACTGGTTTAATCGTCGCCCAAGGAGAAACGGAAGAAACCATCACCGCCGATGCTTATGTTGCCGCTTGCGATATACCGGGAATTCACCGTCTTTTACCCGAACAATGGCGAAAATGGTCGGAGTTCGACAATATCTATAAATTAGATGCCGTACCAGTCGCCACCGTGCAAATGCGCTTCGATGGTTGGGTAACCGAATTGCACGACATGGAAAAACAAAAGCAGTTGGCTCAAGCCGTCGGACTTGATAATCTGCTATATACTCCCGATGCGGACTTTTCTTGTTTTGCCGATTTAGCTTTAACCAGTCCATCGGATTATTATCGCGAGGGACAAGGTTCTTTGATGCAATTGGTGCTGACGCCGGGAGATCCGTTTATCAAAGAAAGCAATGAAGCGATCGCAAATCACGTCCTCAAACAAGTCCACGACCTCTTCCCCTCTTCCCGACAATTAAACATGACCTGGTACAGCGTAGTTAAACTCGCTCAATCTCTCTATCGGGAAGCCCCAGGAATGGACCCCTATCGCCCCAACCAAACTACACCAATTCCTAACTTCTTCCTCGCAGGTAGTTACACCCAACAAGACTACATCGATAGTATGGAAGGAGCCACCATTTCCGGTCGTCGCGCCGCCAAAGCAATCTTGCAGCAGAAAAAGTAGTAATGACGTAAGTTGCTAGTTATCGTCGTTGAGGCTGGTAGTAGGTAGTAGGTAATAGGTAGTAGGTGAAAAAAAGAATCTATATCAAAGACTACTCACTACCTACTAAAAAAAATTTTACCCCCTACCCACTACCCACCACCCACTACCCACCACCCACTACCCACTACCCAACATGACAGACTGGCTAGAACACAGCGTACAAGTAGAAGTAGCAGTTCCCATTGAATTAGCGTGGAGTCTTTGGTCTGATTTAGAACAAATGCCACGCTGGATGAAATGGATCGAATCAGTTCACGTATTAGAAGATAATCCCGATTTATCTCGCTGGAAACTCGCCACTGGAGGCTTAGAATTCAGTTGGTTATCTCGCATCTTAAAAATAGTACCGCAGCAGATAATTCAATGGGAATCAGTTGATGGGTTGCCGAATCGAGGTGCAATTCGTTTTTACGATCGACATGGTAGCAGCATTGTTAAATTAACTGTCGCTTACGGTATCCCAGGCTGGCTGGGCAAATTAATGGATAACTTATTTTTAGGGCGAGTCGTAGAATCCACTATTCAAGCTGATTTGGAAAGATTTAAAGAATACGCTCTCAAAACTTACGCCAATCCCTAAATATCGATATTTTTCGGAAAAACTAGGGCTTTCTATTCAAAATTGAGAGTTTCCGGAACAACCGAGGAATTTTCAACCAGGTTTATCCCGTCCGGTAAGCTTAGCTAAAACTTCCACTAACTTATCCGGCTCGACAGGTTTCGATACGTGCTTCTGAAAACCTGCTTTAAGTATACGGATGCGATCGTCATCGTCAACCAATCCCGTCACGGCAATCGCTACAATTTTTTTGCCTCGCCGCGCCTGACGCGACTTCACCTCACCGATCAGCCAGCAGCCGTCTGCATCTGGTAACTTGATATTGCTGATTAAAATGTCTGCTTCGTAACTCTCTAATATATCTAAAGCTTCTCTTGCCAAAGTTGCGATCGTCACCTCTGCTCCTGCTTGTTCAAATACAAAGTGAATAGCTCTCTTGCATCAGACTCATCCTCCACAAGTAAAACTCGCAAACCATCTAGAGGTAGAACTTGCGCTGATGAACCTTCATTAAGCTTGACACTCCGCGCCGTGAACGGACGCGGAT
>CAZJJR010000085.1:20449-20692 GCA_964546365.1 uncultured bacterium
ACCCGCTAGACACTCGCTCAAAATCGAGTCTGTGCTTACTTTTTACCAAAATATTAGCACTGCCGTTTAGATCGGCTGAAACAAGATGTTTATTTTTTGTTCGATACAATCCACGTTTAATCCTCATACCCGAAAACGCTTGTTTACTGGGATTGTCGGCATTGTAAACGGGTATATCGTCTTGGTCGAAAAAGCTGGCTTTAGACGAGTAAGATTCTTCTTGCTCAAGATATTCAATTCCAT
>CAZJJR010000085.1:20722-20938 GCA_964546365.1 uncultured bacterium
ATTGCCAAAAAGGTATTTGAACAAAGTTTTTTTTTTTTTTTCGCCCAATGTTAATTTCTTGCTTGATACCTGGGTTGTACCCTACTATCAATTTGCCAATTTGATGCTTCAAGCAATGCTCAATTATGATTCGAGCAGCCTTGTTCAAATAATCTCTAACGCAATTGTTGCGCCATTGATAAAGTCGAGCTTGTTTATATGTAAAACTTTTAATCC
>CAZJJR010000086.1:0-1726 GCA_964546365.1 uncultured bacterium
TGTAGTAAGGACTTTAGTACTTAATTAGGACTGACGTTCTCACTACAAAATAAATATGGATAATTGACTATCCGATTAATGAAGCGGTTAGAAAACTAATGCCTATTGCGGAAATTACCAATCCAGCTAGTCGGAGGGGAGAAATGGGTTGATGAGCAAATTTTTTAGTGACAAAGATACCGATGAATAGCGCTAGCAAAGCAATCAGATATTGGATGATGCTGAAGCCTAACAAGTATGCAAATAGGGGTGTCATTCGAGCGCCGACAATGGCTTCACCGTAAGCATAACCGTGAAATAAACCCGCGAAAGCCGCTAATCCTGCTATTAGCTTGACATTTTGACGTTTTTGCCAGAATAGCATGATGCCTAAGGCAATGACAGAAGTGGCGATCGCAATTTCTGCTCCCGGTAAGTCAAGGTTGAGTAAGTGAAGCCCGGTGCCTGCCAGTGCAGTTAAAATAAATCCGGCGGGAATCAAAGCCGCTCTTGGCAATCCCACAGCTAGTAACCCGACAGCCACGATAAAGGCGAAATGATCCGAGCCGATCAACGGGTGAGCCAGTCCAGATAAGAATCCTTCAAAGAAATTGGCGGGTGTTCTGTTACCGAAGGCGTGGTGAGCCATTACGGGAGCAGTCATGCTCAAGAGCGCGATCGCTCCCAATCCTGTAATCGCGATCGGGTTAAAACCCCGTTTGCGTTTGGCGATCGGTCTTTTTGACTGAAATGGAACAATGGATAAAGAGAATTTGGACATTTCTGTACCTCGCAGAGCGATCCATTATAGTTGTTTGTCGGTGGGCATCCTGACTTAGAGATGATAAATCTTCATCTCATTACAGTTGCGGGACAGCGACGGACTTGCACCGTTCTTTCCCCGTTACCTTTGGCGGCTGCTCCCCGCCAAAACCGACTTGGCTTCGGTATTCTATCAAATATGGTGAGCCTGTAGGGAGAAAATCAATTTTTTATTAGAAAGGAAACAAAAGCTTAATGATTCAAGCAACTAAAATTGGAGCGATCGATTTGCTGCCGCTGAAGGTAAAGTTACGTTCGCCATGTTGCTCGATACTTGAAAAAATCGCTTGACTGGAAACTTTCTCACCGGATATTTTCACTAAATACTCGGCAACGGTCGCCCATATATTTAAGGACGCTGGAGATAATTCTATTAGTATTCCTAAAATTACCTCGACTGTAATCCGTTGCCAGTAATGTCTCATAGGATACTCGTTGGCGAGAGTTTCAATGAGACTAATATCAATCAAAAAATGCTTGTATTGAGTGACTGAACCTTAACTAACTCGGTGATAAATTTTAACTTTAAATATGACTTCCATCTTGGGCTGAGTTGAGCTATATCTTATCCTTAAGTGACTTAGCTCACTCTTTATCAATTCATATGATGTCCGGTTGCATATATTGTGTGGAAGGGCGGGTTTTGACAAAAAATTGTTTGTTTGTGAGCAGAATTGTGCGCTAAACCCGCCCCTACTATACACAACCGATGCTACCGGACACGATATCACTTGCTTTGGCGTCACTAATATTTCCCTTTGCCCTTTCCCTTCTTTTAGAAATTTTCTGCGGCGTAGGTATTGCGTCCTCGTGCTTTTGCTTGATAGAGCGCTCGATCGGCAACACCGATCAGTCGATCGGGAGAGGATTGATAGTCTTCTGGAATGGTGGTGGCGACGCCCAAACTGAGGGTGATATATTGGCT
>CAZJJR010000086.1:1800-15274 GCA_964546365.1 uncultured bacterium
GCTACGTGAAGTGCACCTGCGAAGGGAGTATTGGGCAGAATGACGGCGAATTCTTCACCGCCATAACGGGCGACTAAATCAGCTGGGCGTTTGACGGCTTGGCGAATGCCGTTAGCGACTTGCTGTAAACAAAAGTCTCCTGCTAAGTGTCCGTAGGCATCGTTGTAAGCTTTGAAAAAGTCTACATCGCAGAGAATGAGGGAGATCGGTTGCTTTTCTCTGAGCAAGCGTCGCCACTCTGAATTGAGGTATTCGTCAAAGCGGCGACGGTTGGCTAGTTGGGTTAATCCGTCTAAAGATGCTAGTTGAACTAGTTGTTGGTTGGCGGCTAATAATTGTTGATATAGTTCTCCTTGTTGGATGGCGATCGCAACTTGTGTTGCCAACTGCTTGAGCAGATCGATTTCCCAATCTTGCCAACGTCTCGGTCGCGAACATTGATGAGCGCCCAGTAGTCCCCAAAGGGGAGAAGTTGATTGAGCGGGTGCTAGCAATGAGGAGGAATTTAATGTATTGGATAAACCCGTTCCGGAATTGTCGCTTAATCCTACTTTCAGTTGTTCTGATGTAGTTCTATTTTCTTTGAGAATGGGAACTACTAAATTTGCTCTAACTTGGAAGGGAGATAATAAATCGATCCGGCATTGATTGATGCCAGAAGTATAAATATCTTCGATCTCTTCGGTGCGTCCTCGTTCGTAACGTTCTAAATAATTTTCCTTAAAGCAGAGGTCTTGAACTACGGTTCCCAAGATGGGAACCCAGCCAGGGCCAACGGATTCTACTGCTACTACTCCACTCCAGTCAGGCTGAAAGCGATAAACGATCACGCGATCGCAAGCTAGAAACTGCCGTACTTCTGCAACTGTGGTATTGAGAATAGTATCTATATCTAAAGATTGGCGAATGCGGAGGGCTATTTTGGCCATCAATCTTTCCCGTGACATCTGATGGCGCAGCGCTTCTTCCGCTTGTACTCGATTGGTGATATCCCGCAGGATAATCGTCCAAACCTTTTCATCTTTGACAACTAACTTGGAAATGGAAGCTTCGGCGGGGAATTCGCGACGATCTTTGCGACGCAGCCAAACGATCGGACGCCCTGCCTCGTTTTTGGTGCGATCGGCAGATTCGCATAAACTGACGATATGCTGGCGATGGGCTTTCGTGAAGCCAGAAGGTAAGAGCATATCGATCGGTTGCTGTAAAACTTCCGCCGCACTGTAGCCGAACATTTTTTCTGCACCTTGATTGAAAAGTTCGACTTGCATTTGTTCGTCGATCGAAATAATGCCATCGTCAGCGATATTGAGAATTCCGGCCAAACGAGCTTCTGATAAACGTAATGCCGATTCTGTTTGTCGGCGTTCTTGAATTTCAATTTCCAATCGTTGATTCGTTTGTACTAGTTCTGTGGTTCTTTCTTCGATTACCCGTTGCAAAGCCGCAATCGAAGCATCGACTTCGATCGGATCGAGTGCTTGCAGCAAACTAGTTTGGGTGATCAATCCCATTAGTTTTTCACTTTCTCCCAAAACTACCAACCGCCGAATGCGGTGCTTTCGCATTAATTCGTGAGCGACGATCAAAGAATCGGTGGGGCGAATCGGTAAGAGGGGACTACTCATTACCATTTCGGCTTTCGTGTGGTGTAAATCTAACCCCAAGGCTCGAAATTGTACGATATCCCGCTCTGTGATAATTCCTACCGGTATTAAAGAAGCGAGGGTAAATTCTTCGCTTTTGTTTGCGGTTTGAGGAGCGGTCTGTGGCTCTTTTGCGATCACTATGCAACTCACGCGCTTTTGAGCCATTTTTTGAGTTATTTCCAAGACGGATGCACTTAAGGAAGCGTGAATTACTTCTGCGGTCATTACTTCCGAAACTCTTCTCAATCTCATCCAATCAGCGGGTTTTAATACTTCTCGAATACTTTGGTGGCTGATCGAACCGACCAGATAACCTTGGTTGTCTACAATTGGCAGATGGCGAAATAGGTGTTTGCGAAATAGTTTGAGCAGGTTTAAAGTATCGTGGGTTTGGGGTTCGGTGATGCTAAAAGGTTGTTTGGTCATGACTTCGCCGATCGCCATCTGCTCTAAAGGTAAATTGGCTGCCGTGACTCGCACGACATCCCGCTCGGTGAAAATCCCCAACAGCTTGCCAAAAACTTTGCCTTCACCCCGCTGGGGAGCAACGATTAAAACGCAGCTGGATTTTGTCTGACTCATCAGGGCGATGGCCTGGGTAGCAGGTGTATCAGGCGTTACAGTCAGAGGATGTTGCTCGATCGCTTGAGGAAGCGCAAAGGGTAAAGAATTACGCATACACCAGAGAGTGTAGCGCGATCGATTTAGAAAGGTAAAACAAGAAAATGTTTTTAAACTAAGTTATTAGTGCAGAGTGAGTAGTGGGGTTTTTTCCCTCTCATCGATCTAATTAATCAATTAGTTTTGCTTATCAATTTAAGCCCACAAAAGCTTGTTTCGTGAGACAATTTCCTGAAGGGTGCATCTTGTATGGAACTATAAAGAGTGATTCGGTTAGAACATAACTGTAACTTTTTAATATGAACAAACTCAGTCATTTATTCAGGACACCTAGACTCAAAATCCTGAGCTTATTGCTACTTGCAGGTATTTTAATCGTTACTTCCATACCAGTTTTGGCGGGAGGAGCGCCCAGCCAAAGTCCGCGAGCGGGTCAGATTCAACAGCCCTATCTGGTAGTTACGGAGATGAGCGGTGAGGTATTCTACGAATATGAACCCGGTTTGAAAGCGCAAGAACGCCGTGCAAAAGTAGGCGATCGCTTAACTAGGTCGGGTGAGGGGATCAAAACTGGTAGTGGTTCTAGCGCTACCCTGGCAGTGGATAGAGGGATTGGCAGCACTCAACTTTCCGAAAATACCGATTTGCGAGTAAAAAATCTCAATACCTCTCGCAATGGAGCAACTAATACCCAGCTTGCTATGAATCGGGGTAGGGTTCGTGCGAAAGTGCGATCGTTTAACAATCCTCGCTCCAATTTTTCTATTCAAACACCGACGGGTGTAGCTGGAGTAAGGGGTACGGAATTTATCGTGATCGTTTTACCGAACGGCGAAACGCGAATCAGTACTTTGGATGGTGCAGTAGCAGTCAGCGCTCAAAACCAAACTCAAGAAGTAAGAGGCGGCTATTCTTCTACGATCGTTCCTGGTAATTCTCCCACACCGCCTGCCTTGACAAATGCTAATTTACGGGTCAGCTTAGAACTGTTACCCGCACCGGATACCGGGAAAGTCCGGGTAAGCGGTGTAGTGAATCCGATCAATTCAGTTTCCTTGGACGGACAAATTTTAGATCTTGACACTTTTGGTCAGTTTAATACTGTAGTGTCACTTCCCGCTGATGGTCGTCTGAGGTTAATAGTTCGTAACCCGTTTGGAGAAGAGCAATTGTATGAATTGATCGCACAGGGCGGCAATTAAACAACGAGGCAGAAGGCTTGAGGAGCAGCGGGAAAGATTAGGTCAGGGTATTAAAGTGAAAGTTAATAGATATCAAAATCTAAAATCTCGAATCTAAACTCGAATGACCTAATAGCAATTTTTGGTTTTTCATGGCAGCTAAAAGCTTGATTTGGCAGTTGAAGCGCTACTTTTGGGATCGCTCTCCTTGGGTGACGGGAACAGTAGCGACGCTGTTTTCTTTGGGTATGTGGTATTTGGGCGGTTGGGAACCCTTGGAAAGAGTGGGTTACAATGCTTTGTTTAAAATTCGCGAATTCGGTCTTTTGCCTCAACAAGATTGGGATGAGCGAATTGCGGTAATTGCGATCGATGAAGCGAGTTTAAATAAGTACGGTCAATTTCCTTGGCAGCGCGATCGCTATATTCCATTTTTGGAAGTTTTAACCAAATCTAACCCGGCTGCCATTGGTTTTGATATTAAATTTGTCGATCCCAGTCCTGAAGATGCCAAATTTGCCAAAGCGATCGAAGAAAACGGTACGGTTGTTTTACCAAGAGCTTGGGATGATAAAGGAAATGCTCTCGTTCCCGTACCCCAATTAAGCGAAGCTGCCACCAATCAAGGTCAGATTTCCCGTCAAGTTGACCGGGATGGTATCACTAGAAAAGCACCGATTTGGGTAAATGGCCCAGCGGATTCAATTGGTGGGCTTGGCTTAGCGATGATTGAGGTTTATAACCTATATCATCCCGATAATCCAGTTAATTTACCCCAGCCAATCAAAACCGAACCTTTGCAAAATGTGTGGATAAATTGGCCTGGTAAAGTAAAAGTTTTCTCTACCGATCCGCAACAAACATCTCCCAAAACATATTCTTTTGTAGATGTAGCAGAAGGTAAAATCAATCCCAACGATCTGGCAGGAAAATTTATTTTAGTTGGCTTTACTGCTACTGCTTTGCAAGATCCGCTGCAAACACCTTACAATATAGAGCCGCCAACTTCTGGTGTTTATTTTCATGCAGCGGTAATTGATAATTTATTAAATCAAAGATTACTACAAAAACTGCCGATCGGTGGGGAAATTGGCATAATTATTTTGCTTGGTTCAACGGCAACTTGGCTGCTATTTAAGCGAGATTTACAAGGACGAATCGCGATTATATTTTTGTTACCTGCCATTTGGTTAGCGATCGCAGTAGCGGCTTTCACGTTTTATCAATGGTGGATTCCGATTGCTGCACCAATTGGCACGATTATGTTAGCTGGTGTTGGCGTACAACTGCGAGAACAATATGAAAAACAGCAATTAATGAGCTTGTTTGAAAAGCACGTTGCTCCGGAAACAGCTAGCTTAATTTGGGAGCGGAAAGAAGAAATTATTGAAGATGGAAAACTGCAAGCGCAAGAACTGATCGCCACGGTTCTTTTTATGGATATTCGCAGTTTTACTACTATTTCCGAGCAATTACAACCGAGACATTTACTAGGCTGGCTGAATCAATATTTGGATACCATGACTAACTGTATTATGGATCATGGTGGGGTAGTAGATAAATATATTGGCGATGCGATTATGGCAGTGTTCGGCGTACCTTTTCCGCGCACTAAACCAGAAGAAATTCAGCAGGATGCCATGAATGCGATCGCAGCTAGTCTCGCCATGCACGAACGCCTCAAACAGCTAAATCAGCGCTTAAAAGCGGCAGGTAAGCCGGAAATTCAGTTTGGGATCGGCATTCACACGGGATTGCTGATTGCCGGAAGCGTTGGGGGTTCTCGACGGCTCAATTACTCGGTTTTAGGAGATACCGTTAATATTGCCGCTCGTTTGGAAGCAATGAATAAAGAGTTGACGGCTGACAAACCTTATAAGATTTTACTCACCAATGAAACTTTTGATTACGTTAGCGATCGCTATCACGGTCAACAAGTAACAACCATTCAACTCAGAGGACGCAAACAAGACACCATGATTTACACTATTGTAGGGAAAAAGTAGTTACTGTAACAGAATTCAGGAGTCAGAATTCAGAATTCAGAATGAATTAAATGGAAAACAATACAGAATTTAGTATAAATTGTCCGATACCTATTCAGCAATATCCCAACATTTTGCTGGCGCATGGTGGCGGTGGTAAATTAATGCACCAGCTAATCGAAAAAATGTTCGTATCTACGTTTGGTACGCCTAAAAATATACAGCACGACGCAGCAGCGCTGACTCTCAGCGGCAATAAAATTGCTTTTACCACGGATTCTTATGTTGTCCGTCCCTTGTTTTTTCCCGGTGGTGATATTGGTTCTTTAGCAATTCACGGAACAGTTAACGATTTAGCAATGGCTGGTGCTAATCCCCTTTATCTTAGCGTTGGCTTTATTTTAGAAGAAGGACTGCCGATGGAAACCCTTTGGCAAGTCGTTCGATCGATGCAGCAAGCCGCCAAAACAGCCAACGTACAAATTATTACAGGTGATACGAAAGTAGTCGATAAAGGTAAGGGAGACGGCATTTTTATTAATACTGCCGGTATCGGTATTATCGAACATTCTCAAACAATTTCTCCTCATTCAGTTCAACCTGGTGATGTCGTCATATTGAACGGCGATATCGGTCGTCACGGCATTGCTATCATGGCAGTGAGAGAAGGATTGGAATTTGAAACTACCATTGAAAGTGATTCTGCACCCTTAGCAAATTTAGTAATGAAACTGATTAAATCTGGGGTGGAAATTCACTGTATGCGCGATTTAACTCGCGGTGGTTTAGCCAGCACTTTAAATGAAATTGCTTTAGCAAGAAATGTTGGTATTTCCATAAATGAAAGCGCAATTCCCGTGCGAGAAGACGTGCAAGGTGCGTGCGAAATTCTCGGTTTCGATCCTCTTTACGTAGCCAATGAAGGACGATTTATTGCGTTTGTTCCTGCTTCAGATAGTGAGAAAGCTTTAACAGTAATGCGTTCCCATCCTTTAGGAAGTGAAGCGGCAGTTATTGGCAGAGTTACAGAAGATAATAGCAGTCTTGTTACGATGCAGAGTAAAATTGGTGCTACCCGCATTATTGATATGTTGAGTGGGGAACAATTACCGCGTATTTGTTAAGACACTCAGAAACTCGGTTTCTTGAAGAAATCTGGTTTCTATCCTCACCAAAAACTTAACGCTGCCTACAAAATTTCAGATTTTCTTCACCACCAACCATTCCATTAGAAATCCAACCTTCCACAGGAGTTCTCACTTCAACCCAATTCCGGTTATTTTCAGTAGTAATGTTAGGTGGAACATTAGAAATTTCTACTGTTTGTCCGTTTCTCAAACGTCTGAGAGAACGAGCGTTAATATTAGGTTGAGAACGAATTACTAAACCATTTCGATCGCGTGTTTGCACTCGTCGGCAGTAAACATCTTCCCAAGACAAGTATTTTTTAATTGCCGTCACTGTAATAGTGTGTTTAAATTGGTCATTTTCCCAACAGCCTACTTGCACTTCTCCCATTCCATATCGATCGATATTATCATTAACTCTAAACCAATAAGTTTCTGCCTTTTTCTTCTCTGTATTGTCAGTGCCAACTTCGCCAAAACAAGCATTCTCAAAATCCATCATACCCCCTAAGTCCATATTGGAAAGACCGATCTCGAAATCGACATCACTGATTTTTGGCCAACGCTGCCACAAACTCCAGCCTGTCTCCGGGTGATTATTTACTCCATTGGGATCGCCAACATCGGCTTTGATAGGTAGTGAAAAAGATAGTAGTAAGCAAGAAATCGCCCCTAGAGAAACAAATTGCTTCTTATTAATTAAATTCATTTAATTATTTTCTCTCTGAATCAATAATCTAAACAACAAGCTAATACTTGCCAATTTACTTAAGCACAAAATAATTCAGGAGCCAGAAATCAGATCTCAATATTAATAAGCGGGTTCAAGTCTCCACCAAAGTAAAAATCTTGATTCTGAATCCTGAATTCTAACTTCTGGCTTCTTCTTCAATTACTAAAAGATTCTGATTTGGGTTGGTAACTGAAACTATAACTCAATGTTCTGGGTAATTGCACTCCCAAACCAATAGTAATTGTTGTTACGTACCCGACAAGTGCTAACCACAGAATATGGTTATTGTGAAAATACCAAGCAGAAGTTGCTAAAGGAATAAACCCTAATACAAAGGCAATTAAAACTGTATTTCGCAAGGTTTTTCCCTCCTTTAAGCCAATAAAATATCCTTCTAGCATGAAAGCAATGGCAGTTATTTCTAGTAAAGGTAATAGCCAAAGCGTATAGTTAACGATCTGTTCGTTAACTTCAGTATGATTTGTTAATATTCCAAATATAGTGTCTGGAAAAAATATTGAAGCGGCGGCAAATATGAAAGCAATTGGTAAAGTAGTAAGTATAGAAACGATCAGTAACGGAACTATATTTTCTTTAGAGCCACTAGTTTTAAAATTTCCGGTCAGGGTTTGGGTGGTCATGCCGACGCCCTGAATCGTAAACTGACTTAATAATGCAATTTGCAGCAGCAAACCGTTTTGGGCAAGTGTGGTTGTTCCCATTACAGAACTTAAATTTGTAAAGATTGAGTATGTGGTAATTAGCACTAAAAATCTGATTAATATGTTCCATTTAAGTGCAATTGTCTCTTTCAATGCTGCCCACTCAAATACTTCTTTTAAAGCGGTTGTTAGTTCCTTCCATTCAATAGTGAAGCATACGGCAATTAAGCCAACTAATAATGCTAAATACTGGCTGGCGGCGGTAGCTAACCCCGCTCCTGCACTTGCCCAACCCCATTTGAAAATCATCAGGTAGTCTAATAAGACGTTGGAACCATTTCCCATGATGGCAATTAGCAATACTATAATATTTTTTTCTCGTCCTAAAAACCAACCAATCAAAACGAAGTTAAGTAAAACTGCTGGTGCGCCCCAAATTCGTCCGTAGAAATAGTCAACTCCGGAAGCTTCCACGTTGGGAGAACCGCTTAATATGACAAATCCAATTTTTTGCAAAGGATATTGCAATAGTAGGAATATTAAGCCAATAATTAATGCTATTAAACCGCTCCGCAATCCTGCTAGTAAGACGGCTTTTTGGTCATTGAGTCCAGCAGCTTGTGCTGTAATGGCGTTGGTACTCGATCGCAAAAATTTGAGTACCCTATACATATAATCAAATAAAATCGAAGCTAGGATGACGCCAGCTAAATGTCGGATGTCTGCTAAATGCCCCAAGAAAGCCGTATCAACCAAACCAGCTAGAGGCACCATCATATTGGAAAGTACGCTGACAGAAGATAATCGATAGAAGCGGGGCAAGAAATTATACTGATTTGGCAGTGCAAAAGGCATTTCGACCAACCTTGAGAAAGTTTGCGTGCGATAATCCGTTACTGGATAGCTCTTTTGATTAAAACACTATTTTGCCAATAAATGTGAGTATTGTGTGTTACATTACTGAAAAATTCATATCCAAACTTAGACGATTACTTTTTAATTTCTACATTAACTCCCAATCTTCGGATATCTTCTAACATTTGATTTGGTTCTACTATATTTCCTTGCCACCAAAGACCGGGTTTTTTAATCGAACCATCTAGATATTGCAGCAGACAAGCAACCACAGGAATAGCGGTCAATAAATAACCATCTTCATGTTCTAGTTGAACGCGCATGGTTTTAAATTGTTCGTTTTTCCAACCGCTTGCTTCTAGTAGTAAAATCGTGCGATAAGGTGGTTTGCTAAAAGTGTTTAATCCCCAAACCATCATTTTTGCGATCGGGCCGATCGCAGTTTTGGGCCAAATATTTAAAGCAGGTATAGCCAGCGAAAAAACTACATAGTCCACAAACCAATTAAATCCAGCTATGTAAAATCCCATCTCTTTGAGTGAGGTAATTTCTGCTGGCAGAAAACGCATTTCTTCTAAAAGCATTGAAAAACAAGGTTCTTTACCAAATTCCGTCCCAAAATCAAAAACTTTTGTTCGCCAACCAATGTTTTGCCAGTTTCCATTCTGAAAAATTATAGTGGGAAAATGCTTTAATTCTGAAAAAAATTCTGGCCAAGTAGCGTCTGAAAAAGATAGTTGCTGCCAGTTTTCTCTAATTAAGCCTGCCAAATTAGCTGTTTCCAAAGTGTCGAAGTACGGAACGGCATAACGCACTAAAACGGAGGCAAGACCTGGATGAAAACCACCATCGGTGATAAAACAACAGTTAGCTTGTACGATATCGTCTTGCAAAGATTTGAGAATATCGTGTTTGCTAGCAGAAACTTGAATGTCTAGATAATCTATTTGGTGATGAATGGCTGCTTCTGCTACATTTTTTACATATTCGGCAGTACTAGAAGCAACAATCACAAAATCAGTTGTCGCAAAAGCGTTTTTCAAGTTGTTGGCGTCTGCTGCATCAACTTGCATGGCAAAAACGCGATCGCTATTGAATTGATGGTTTAATTTGTTGGCAAGAGATTCGGCTTTGGCTAAGTTTCTCCCTGCTAAAATCAACTGAACTTCGGTTTCTTTGAGGAGTAACTCAGCAATTAGTTTTCCGGTGTTACCGTAACCACCCAGAATGAGAAATGTTTTACTCATTTTGGTAATGACTCCTAAAGTGTATTTGATTGATTTGTTATGGATGGGGTATTTTTTTTACCACAGATATCCACAGATAAACACAGATGAACACAGATATAAATGAAATGTTTTGGAGTAGATTTTAAGCGCTTGTTTTAGTTAAGATATTACGATCTGTTGATTGTTGTCGATAACGGTAATATGCGGCGCAAGCACCTTCTGAGGAAACCATTGGCGCACCTAACGGATGTTCTGGGGTGCAGCGAGTACCAAATGCCGGACATTCATGGGGTTTGTTGATTCCTTGCATGATTAAACCGCTAATACATTCTGTTTGTAGTAAGGACTTTAGTCCTTTCAATTCTGATGCAAATCGAATAGAAGCATCAAATTCAGCATATTTTTCTCTTAAACCAAAACCACTTTGGGGTATTTCGCCAATTCCTCGCCACTCTCTGGAGACGATTTCAAATACTTCTTGAATTAGTTGAATGGCTTTTTCGTTTCCGCTGCGACGAACGGAACGGCTATACTGATTTTCGACTTCGGCGCGGTTTTCTTCTAGTTGTTTGAGGCACATATAAATGCCTTGTAAAATATCAACTGGTTCAAAACCGGTGACGACAATGGGAACGCGATATTTTTGGCTAATTGGTTCGTATTCGGTGTATCCCATGACGGTGCAAACGTGACCGGCGGCGAGAAATCCTTGTACGCGACAATTGGGTGAGGAAAGCAGTGCTTCCATTGCGGGAGGAACGAGGACGTGAGACACCAGCATGGAAAAGTTTTTAACATTTAATTGGCGTGCTTGATAAACTGCCATTGCGGTGGCTGGTGCGGTGGTTTCAAAACCGACGCCGAAGAATACTATTTGTTTGTTGGGATTTTCTCGCGCTATTTTGAGGCAGTCTAAGGGAGAATAAATGATGCGGATATCGCCACCAGTTGCTTTTACAGCGAGTAAGTCTTTTTCGGTTCCCGGTACGCGCAACATATCGCCAAAGGAACAGAAGATAATGTTGGGGTTGGATGCAATTGCGATCGCTTTATCGATCAATTCTATTGGCGTTACGCAAACCGGGCAACCAGGGCCGTGAATTAAGGTAATATCTTTGGGTAATAACTCATCAATTCCGTATTTAACTATAGAATGAGTTTGCCCACCGCAAATTTCCATGATCGTCCAAGGTTTGGTAATCAAAGAACGGATTGCTTGAGCGTATTGTTGAGCTAGTTTGCCGTCGCGATATTCGTCAATAAATTTCATATCTTACCTGAAGATAGGGGATAGGGAAAAGTTATTTATATTAATAAGTTTGTAGTGAGGACTTCAGTCCTCAAACTAGGACGAAAATAAGGACTAAAGTCCTTACTACAAACCAGTTTAATCGATCGGTTTGTAGTGAGGACTTCAGTCCTCAAAATCGTGATGCGTTACGCTGTGCTAACCCATCCTACGATCGATCAAGATGAAACTATGCTATGAAGGGGGCGATAAGTTTGCACGGATTTGAGATATTGAGCGCGTTCAAAGGCTGACTCATCCGGACAGTTAATTTGACTCATGCTGCCAATCATTTGTTGTACGGAATGATAGTCATTTTGTTCCATCCATTCAACCATTTCGTGTTCGATTACTCGAATGTGGTCGATGCCGTGTCTTAACAGTACCGAACAAATCTGAGTAATCTTAGCACCAGCCATCAACATTTTAATTGCTTCGTTACCTTTATGAACGCCGCTAGTTGCTGCTAGATCGAGGTTAAGACGACCGTATAAAATGGCGATCCAACGCATTGGCAAGCGCATATCTTGAGGCGCACTTAAAATGATATTCGGGCGCACTTCTAATTCTTCGATATCGATATCTGGTTGATAAAAACGGTTAAAACAAACCAGTGCATTTGTGCCAGCTTCTTGTAACCTTTTCGCCATATTTGCCATGTTGCTGAAGTAAGGACTTAGCTTGACGGCGACGGGAATTTTTACTTGCGATCGCACGGCGCAAACGATGTCAATATAGTTTTGTTCCACTTGTGCGCCAGACATTTCCATGTCGGTGGGAACGTTGTAAATATTTAATTCCAATCCATCTGCGCCAGCTTGTTCCATTTGTTTGGCATATTCGATCCAACCGCCAACTGTTGTACCGTTTAAGCTGGCGATGATGGGAATATTCACCATTTCTTTGGCTCTACGGATATGATTTAAGTATTCTTCCGTACCAACGTGAAAGATTTCTGGTTCGGGAAAATAAGTGAGCGCTTCTGGAAAACTTTCTGTACCGTATGTCAAGTGATGATGTAATTCGTAACGTTCTTTGCGAATTTGTTCTTCAAATAAAGAGTGCAAAACTACCGCACCTGCACCCGCATCTTCCATCAGCTTTACATTGTCGATATTTTCCGTGAGGGGTGCTGCGGCTGAGGGAACTAATGGCGATCGCAGTGTCAATCCCATGTAAGTTGTTGTCAAATCCATTCTGGTTTCTCCTTGGTCACGTCAAATCAATTCAAAATTCAAAATTATCAATTCAAAATTAAAGACAATTAGTGGGGGCTTGTACCCCAAATAAATTCAAAATTTTCTTTTCTCTTCATTTTGAATTTTGAATTCAAAAGTTGTTAAGCAATTTTAGATTTTCGATTAAATAAAAATCAAAACCTAAAATTAATTCAGATTTCACCTAAACCCATTTGACCTCGAAAACCCGTAAAAATTCGGCTACCATCTTTGAGAATATGAATTTCCATTTGATCGGAAGCCCAGGTGATTTCGTCTTTAAAAATGGGATTAAAGACGTGAACTTTTTGATTTTTAGAAGATACTGGGGAATTAGGGGAATGGATTGCTAAAGATTCCACGTAAGGCCCATCAATGAGGATGTCGAGTTGTGCTAATAAATCTTTAGCGCCCGGTGGTGCATTTTCCCCTTGTAATTCTTTTAAAGTAAATCCGCTAAAAGACATCGTACTAAGACCAGCAGCTTTTAATTTTTTGGCTAACAAAGCTAAGGCTGGTGCTTGCCAAAATGGTTCGCCGCCGGAAAAAGTGATGCCTTCGTTGCGGGGATTGCTTAAAATTTGCTCGGCTAGTTCTTCAACTGAAATTAATTGATTAACTTCAAAAGGCCAAGATTGAGTATTAAAACAGCCGGGACATTCTCGTTTACACCCCTGTACCCAAACAACGGCGCGAACGCCAGGGCCATTTACTTCTGACTCGTCAACATAACCCATGATATTGAGATATCCGATGGGAATTTCTATTGGTGGCGTTTCTGGTTTTACGGTTTGGTTTGTCATGGTTAAAGGAAGGGGAAAAGGGGAAAGGGGAATTGGTAGTAGTTAATAGATCGATTTTTTCTGATACTTAATACTGTTGAGGAATTGGCTGCGGCTGACCCCTCCCCAACCCCTCCCCTGCAAG